>NZ_JACLIC010000021.1:0-19638 GCF_019748695.1 Paenibacillus cucumis (ex Kampfer et al. 2016)
GGCTTGACTAAAACGTTCATAGCAACGATCACAGGGGAGCCATCATAGCGTGGTGACTGCATAACGAGTGAGGGCTGGAGTGCAGTTCACATCGTGTGAATAAGTGCATGTGCATCCTGATTGTAAAAAAGGGCCGCGACGTGCTTCCGTCGCGACCCTTGGTTCGAGCGTTCGGTACGATGACGTACCTGAACGCTCTTGATATGAGCCATGCGGCATCCGCTACTGCGATGCATGGCTATGATGCTTCTAGCGCAATATGCGGCTGCATCGCCGCTTGCGCCAGTGCGTTACCGCCCGCGACGAGAATCGCGGCGGTCGCCCCTGCTCGGACCGCGTCCAGCGGAGTCCGAGCGGCCTGAACCAGCGCCACCGCGTCCAGCGGTGCGCTTGTCGGCGCTGCGGCCAGCCCAGCCGCCGCTGCTGCGCTCTTCGCCGCGGCTTGCTCCACCGCGGCCGCCTTGGCTTGTGCCGCGGCTACTGCTGCTGCGGCCTTGGCTTGCTGCACCGCGACTGCTGTCGCTGCTACGCGCCGATCCGCGGCCTGCGCTGCGCTCGTCACCGCTACGGCCGCCACTGCGTCCACCGCTACGGCCACCTTCGCCTCCGCGTGATCCACGACCGCCACGTCCACCATCTCGGCGGTCGTTACGTCCTGCACCGCGACGGGCACTGCCTGTCCCGGCAGTACGACCACCACGCTCATCATTGCCCTCGCTATTAATTACGCGGCGAGAAGCTCCCGTAGAAGCGACTGGTCCTTCGCTTGTCCATTGGATGCGATTCAGCTTCTGATTCGTACCTTCCTCGATCCGAGCAAGCTCCGGTCTGTCGTGCTGGGTTGCAAACGTCACGGCAAGACCCGTTCCACCTGCACGGCCTGTACGACCGATACGGTGGATATAACTTTCCGCATCATGTGGCATATCGTAGTTGAATACGTGGGTAACCCCTTCAACGTCCAAACCGCGTGCGGCGACATCGGTAGCCACAAGGATTTGCAGCTTCGCATCACGGAATGCCTTCATGACATTCTCTCGCTTGGATTGGGACAAGTCCCCGTGAAGCTCGTCGCTCTCATATCCTGCTTCTCTCAGATCTTCGTTCAGCTTCGAAGCCCGGCGCTTCGTCCGGCAGAAAATAATCGCCAAATACGGGCGATACGTATCAATCATACCCCGAAGTGCATCAAACTTGCCGCGATCTGTACATTCCAGCACCTGCTGGCGAATCTGATGAATCGGAATCACGGACTTGGAGGAAACTTTCACGTCCTCCGGGTCTTTCATGTAGTTTTTCGCCAGAACACGAATGCCCTTAGGCATCGTAGCCGAGAAGAGCATCGTTTGACGTCTATGCGGCAATTCTTTCAAAATCGTTTCTACATCGTCCAGGAAGCCCATGTGTAACATCTGATCTGCTTCATCCAGCACCAGCTTTTTCACATTATCGAGCTTCAAGGTACCACGGCGCAGGTGATCCAGAAGACGCCCTGGTGTTCCTACAACGATCTGCGTTCCGTTTTGCAGTTTGCGCAACTGCTTTTCTACATCCTGTCCACCATATACCGCAAGCACATGCAGCTTGTCATCGTTCGCGGTCAGTTTCTTCGCTTCTTCCGTAATCTGCAATGCCAGCTCACGCGTAGGCGCAATAATCAGTGCCTGCGGAGAGCGGTCGGATACGTTAATTTTCTGAATAATCGGCAGCAAAAAAGCCAGCGTTTTCCCTGTGCCCGTCTGCGCCTCGGCGATGATATCACGTCCACCCAGCAGTACTGGAATGGAACGCTCCTGTACTGGAGTTGGCACGGCGATGCCCTGATGTTTCAGCACCTCGCACCATTCCGGGCGAATGCCCAGTTGTTCAAAGTTTGCCAATCGTTACACCTCTGTATATTCATTTAGATAAGTTCATTTCATAGAAGACCCTAGCCCCCTTGGAAATGCATAGGCATCTCCGTCTGAACTTGATTGAGTCTATGTCATTGTCTGAGTCGGCATACGAGCCTGCTATTTACGTCCTTGTGCCCGAGTTCTGCATCTGAACCTGATTCTCTACTCCAATCACACCCGTAACTGCAGTACACATCCTGTGAGTCCAAACTAGTTTTCCTGAATTCAACTCTGATTATGAAATGAATTTTTAAAAAGCAATCATTCCATTGCTCTTCTTCTCCATACCCTGTAGTTTACACGTTCATCCAGCAAAACAAAAGCGAAACTGAACTACCGCGCCAACTTGTAGCATGAATGTAGCGTAAAAAGCAGACGTTTTAAGTTTATATTTCACACGCGGCGCATAATAAGCCGGACATAGGGAGTACGGAACACACAAGGTTTGTTTTTCGTAAATCAAGCTACACCAACTACTGTGACACCAACCACGAAAGTCCTAACGATCACCACAGAGCTTATTTGCTCGAATTATGCCTTGGCTGAATTCTAACGATCGCCACGAAGCCTATTTCGTCAAAAATCACGAAAACTCTCACTAAAAGTAGCGAAATCAGTAAAATAGCGTCTCTGGTGATCGTTAGAAATGAAAATGGCCCAAATTGGGCTAAATAAGCTCTCTCCTGATCGTTAGCGCTCACAGCTACAAAAAAAGCGACTCCCCCGGCACACACCGCAAGGAGACCGCTGCATATCAATACTGTCTAGCGTTATCTATAGCCTATATTCGTTCGCATCGCAGTCCGCTATTTTTAGCTTACTTGCCGTCTGTTGATGTTGTAACGTTCAGATACCAATACCAATACCATTTTGGAACAAGTTACTTAAACGTTACGCCTTACTTGAACTTTACACTTCGCTTTAACTTTACGCCTTACCCGAGCCTTACATGAACTTACGCTTTACTTCAGCCTTATGCTCCGTGTCCGCCCGTCCCCGGGACGGTACCCGCATCAGAAGCCTTAAATCCGCTGCGCTCCAGCAATCGGGAGCTTTCCTCGTTTAATCCACGCAAATGCACGGTTTTACCAAGCTTCGCGTATTTGAATTTTACTTTGCCAATCGCCACAACCGCGGTGTTGTCCCAGATATGCGAGCCGCCAAAGTCAATGGTGATGTCCTGCGGATCGGCTTCCGCATCGAATTTGTCCACGAAATGGGACGAGGAACCGAAGAAGAACGGTCCGTGTACACGATACACTTTCTGTCCTTGCTCCTCGCTAGACTGGACGCGAATTTTGGTCTGTTTCCAGCCGAAGTGCAGCACACTGAGCACGACGCCAACCATTACACCAAGCGACAGATCATGCGTGTAAACAACGATCGCTACCGTCACCACCATAACAATCGCTTCAGCGCGTGGGACGCGGGCTATATTTTTCACAGAACTCCAGTCAAACGTACCAATACACACCATAAACATCACGCCAACCAGCGCCCCCATCGGTACCTGCTTCACCACACCGCTCAAGAGCAACAATAAAATCGCCAGAAACGCACCTGCCGTAAATGTCGACAGCCTGCCTCGGCCGCCTGACTTCACATTAATGACGGACTGTCCGATCATTGCACAGCCACCCATACCGCCGAACAATCCGTTTACAAAGTTTGCAATCCCCTGACCACGCACCTCGCGGTTTTTGCTGCTTTTGGTTTCCGTCATCTCATCCACAATGGTTGCGGTCAAAAGGGACTCCAGCAAACCGACAAGTGCCATCGTAAACGAATACGGCAACAGGATCATTAGTGTATCCCATGTCCACGCAATATTCGGCAGATGGAACATCGGCAATGTACTTGTCAGATTGCCCATCTGACCTACCGTTTTGACATCAAGATGAAAGACCACCGTAATAATAGTCATGATAATAATCGCTACAAGCGGAGCCGGAGCCCCTTTGAAAAAACGCGGTAAAATATAGATGATTGCCAGTGTTCCCGCCACCATCACGTACATGATCCAGTTCGCTCCCGTAAAGTGGGTGAGCTGCGCCATAAAGATCAGAATCGCTAGTGCGTTCACAAATCCGGTCAACACCGAATGAGGCACAAACGTAATAAATCGTCCCACTTTAAATATCCCTAAAATAAACTGAATGATGCCCGTCAGGATGGTCGCCGCAAAAAGATATTCCACGCCATAATCCTTGACCAGCCCTACCATTAATACCGCCATAGCTCCTGTTGCTGCCGAGATCATGCCCGGTCTACCGCCCGCAATCGAAATGACGATTGCAATCGTAATCGACGCATACAGGCCGACCATCGGATCGACACCAGCGATAATCGAGAAGGCAATCGCTTCCGGAATAAGCGCGAGTGCTACGGTGATGCCTGCGAGCACATCTCCACGGATATTGCCAAACCACTGTTGTTTTAACGTATTCATATGTTGTTGCTTTGCCTCCTAGATGTGTCCCTCAAATTAACAAACCTGCTGAAGAATAACGGGAGTCGTACACG
This sequence comes from Paenibacillus cucumis (ex Kampfer et al. 2016), assembly GCF_019748695.1. Taxonomy (NCBI): domain Bacteria; kingdom Bacillati; phylum Bacillota; class Bacilli; order Caryophanales; family Paenibacillaceae; genus Paenibacillus; species Paenibacillus cucumis (ex Kampfer et al. 2016). The sequence continues at coordinate 4,419 of NZ_JACLIC010000021.1, forward strand.
TCCAATTTCTCACCTTGGGACCCATAAAAATGACAGTGGTGTGTAAAAGCAAACCGCTTCCTTAACCTGTCTATCGCTAGTCTACTTGTCCCTAAGTGCATGATGATCTAATGCCTTGATTCAACTGCAAACACCGTCTCATAATCATCATGTCGTTGCCGTTCCAGCATGTACTGACCATTTCCGTTACCATTCAGCTGTCTTTCTTGCTTACGGCATCTCGTCTCACCATCTAATCTCAACTATATTTGTTGGATAGACAGAGCAATGCCTGTTGTTAGTTTTCCTCTCTCAGAAAAACCGGGGCCGTTAATCTACTGACTTAATATTATAGTTACAGACATACATATGTACGAACACTGTAATATCGCAAAAACAGGTGCTTATCCCCTATTATCTTCATTCTTCTAGATTTAACTCTCTGTATCTCTGCTCATCAAAAAAAACCGCAAAGCCCTTTAATAAAAGGCCTTGCAGTCTATTTTGGCATTTACAGGTTATGGTTATGGTGAGTTATACCTTTTGTCAAGCAATCACTTTTTGGCGTTCGTTTGCTAACTTCATTATTACTAAAGCTTGAACTTCCGCCCTAGAACCTGCCCGATTTAAAAATCGAGTACAGCAGAAATGCCACCATGAGGATCGCCACGAGAAAACCAATCTCAATCACCGGAATATCCCACAGCATCGTGGATTGGTGACTAATCGAAGAACCGATAATAAGTCCAACCATGATGATACAGAAGGCGAGCAGCACAATGCTGAACGATAAACGATTGCTGATCTGATCTAATCTACGCATGAGCGACTCTAATTCGGGAACGCTGATCTCCAGTCGCAGCTTGCCTTTGCTGATGATGGAGGACAACTGCCGTAGCTGTCCTGGCAAACCAATGACACTTTCGGCCATATCTGCCGCACTGCGAAACAGTCGATTTTTAATCCGCCCCGCACTAAAACGTTCCTTGAGCAGCTTCCGCCCAAACGGCTCTGCCATATCCACAATGCTCAAGGTAGGATCTAGATGTTCAATGACCCCCTCCATCGTCAGCAAGGATTTGCCCATCAGCAGTATATCTGCGGGCATGACAACCCTATGTTTCTGGGCAATGCCAAACAGATCATTGAGCGCCTGTCCTACACTGATTTTGGAAAAAGGAATATCGTAATATTTCGTTCGAAGTTTATCCAAATCCACATGAAGGGCGCGTGCGTCCATGTCATCAGGCATCATACCGAGTTTCTCAATCGCACGGATCATACTATCCGTATCCTTACGCATCAGCCCGATGATAAGCGAGGCAAGCTGCTGCTTCATCTCATCACTCAGACTGCCCACCATACCGAAGTCAATGAAAGCCAGTCTCCCATCCTTCAGCACCATCAGATTGCCCGGATGCGGATCGGCATGGAAGAAGCCCTGCATAAAAATCTGATTGAGCAACGCATCCACCAGCCGCTCGGCAATATTGTTCAGATCATGACCACGCTTCACCAGTTCATCCCGATTATTCAGCTTAATGCCCTCGATATACTCCATGGTCAATACACGTGATGAGGTCTGATCCCAGTAGATTACCGGAATTTTCACTTTAGGGTCCTGCTGATATTGCTGTGCAATCTTCTCCGTATTGCGACCTTCCACCGTATAATCGAGCTCAGCCATCAGAGCCTGGGCATACTCTTCCACCATCTGCGGGATCTGGTATTGTTTTACCCAATCCCAACGTTTCTCTGCCATCGCAGTCAGTTCACGCAGAATATCCAGATCACGTTGCACAATCCGCGATATGCCTGGGCGCTGGATTTTGATCGCTACCGCCTCTCCGCTCTGAAGTTTGCCCAGATGCACCTGACCAATACTGGCTGCGGCCACCGGGGTATCCTCGAACCGGGAAAAGATCTCTTCCAGCGGTGTATCCAATTCCTGTTCCAAAATACCCCGTGCCGTCTCTGACGAGAACGGCGGAACCTGATCCTGTAATTTGACCAATTCCCGGATCACCGATTCAGGTAATAGATCTGCCCTTGTGCTTGCAAGTTGCCCCAGCTTCACAAAAGCCGGCCCCAGCTCCTGCAACACCAGCCTGATCCGTTCACTTAACGTCTTGGTGGGTTGCGCTTCACGCGACATCCACCGTCTGGGCAGCGCGAGTAGCTGGAATAGCCCCAGCTCCTCGACCATATACCCGAAGCCATGACGCACCAGCGCCATGGCAATTTCCCGGTATCTGCCGACATGTTTGATCCGCACAGCCATCTATTCGATCTCGTTTCCTTTGAGAGGAGGAGAAACTTCGACAACCGGAGCCGGGGATTCATCAAGTTGAAGTTGAGGTGTCTGATTCAGCTCGGCCAGCTTTTTTTCCAAAACCGCAACACGCTGTTCCAGACTGGTTACATCACTTTCAGAAGCCACGCCAGCTTCCTGAAGCACACGTTTGACCTGCTCCTGAATGACACGTTTCAGCTGGCCCTGTTCTTCTTCACCGCGCTCCAACAATCGTTCAACAAACGCTTTGGATTCTCCGGGTGCAAGCTTCCCGCGCTCCACCAGATCATCCACCGTTTTCTCAATCTTTTCTTTGCTAACTAACGTAAGACCAAGCCCTAACGAGAACGCCTTCTTGAACAAATCGCTCATCTTATTCATCCTCCTCTTCGGTTGTCTATATATTACACCTGTTAAACCTCGACATGCAAAAAGGAGAGCTTCCTTACACGTACCGCGCTGCCCATTTCCCCGCTTGCAAAACTAATCGACGATATGTTTCATTCGCAAAGGATGGAACAGAATGCCCAGGCATCAGATAAACAATCCGCCCGAGTCCATATTTATGTGCCCAAGCTGCCGGTTTCGGCCCCTCTTTAGACTGATAGTGTAGCAAAATTTTAGTCTCGGTAAATGAACCAAACTCGAATTCATATGGTTCTTCTTCCATCGTAAAGCCGGAAATGCCCTCCGTCACAGGATGGCTCTCTTCCGTCACCGTGAACTCCAGCGGCGCATAAGCCGGGTGATGAAGAAATTTGGCGCCAATCATCTGTTTGATCTCATTTCGATTCTGAAGCGAGATTCCATTATGTAAGATGACCAGACCGCCCCCGTTACTTACGTAAGACAACAGACCTGCTGTCTGCTGCGGGGAGACTTTGCCTCTCCAATCGTCCATGTATGAGATACATACATCAAATCCCGAAATATTTTCATGCAGCAACATGTTTCGATTTTCACTACACTGAACCGTAATCGTATCTTGAAAAATCCGGCTAATCTCCCCATCTACTCCCTGTAATGGATGCCAGTCCGGATGTGTATAATCTCCAATTAAAAGTGCCTTTTTGCGATGATCCATTATAATCATCTCCTTTCTTCTGATGTTGTTCGTTTAGATTCGTCTGCACACTCCATATCCTATAAATTAACCACGTTTTATAAAATCGACTACCGTGGTGTTTCTTCATCTCTTCCACTTAGGTTTCGAATAAGATGTTCCCATCTCACAATACTACCTAGTATAGCCGTATAGCGGACTGGCATATCCATATCATGCAGATCCAGCTTGGACTCACCGTCTCCCTGTCACAACACTCCATCCTAACACATTCCACATGTTTCACTAAAAACCTTTAATTGTACAGTCCCACACCCAACTTCATGACCAAAGTCTCAGGAGGTTCAAAACGAATTCAAGCCCTTCCGCATATGGATAAGTTAAGCACGTTCGTTCTGAGCACGATCATTGCACACGGATGCTACACTTGAACTAAGCTTGGTGCTCGCGGTACAGTCGACAATGCTCCACCCATCGCTGTGCGGCTTGCGGATCAGAACCGAGGTGTACATGTGTGTATCCAGCTACGATACTGCCCGACGCGTATCCCTCCTGCTTCGAACCCCTTAACCCCTTCGTCTCATACGCGTATGGAATGGCCCCTTCTTCGCGGTACGTCATCGTGGAGTAATGGAATTCATGCCCCCGTAGAACTTCACCCTGTTTTAGCAAAAAGGAATCCTGAACCGCACTCGCCTCCCGGTATCCCAGTGCAGCTCGTTTCTTCTGCATCTGTACCTGCGCAGGAATAATACCTGCCATGGTATATGTCCGCCCTTCACGATCCGTCAGCGTTTCGGCCAGTACCATATAGCCGCCGCACTCCGCAAACAGTGGCATCTGGGAACGGGCTGCTTCGCGGAGCCCTTCCAGAAAACGCTCGTTTCCGGCAATCACCGCGGCAAACTCCTCAGGAAAACCACCACCCAGATAAATACTATCCGCCTCAGCCGGGATGCCTTCACCAGCGAGTGGACTGAAATACTTCAGCCTTGCCCCAGCCGCTTCAAGCAGTTCCAGATTATCAGGATAATAGAAATTAAACGCCGCATCACGAGCGACGGCAATAACAGGCTGGTACGTATCCGGCTTGCTGTGGATGTGAAGAGCCGCGTGTTGGGCTACATGCTCCGCGTCTTTTACGTTGGCTAAACGGGCAATGTTAGTGATATCGGTAGCGTTAGCCATATCGTTAGTATTGGTTTTGTCGCTAATGAGAGCCATTTCTGTATCACTAGATATATTCAATGTATCGCTAGTACGAGCGGTATCAGCCACACGAGCTGTGTTGCTCGGGATGACATTGGTTGAGCCAGCTAGATTGGTGGAATGCACCGAGAGCGGGAGAGCACTTGTTGCCAGCTCCAGCAGAAGATCCAGATCCGTGCCTTCCAGCAACACATCGGCTGCCCGCTGAAATAAAGGTTCCAGTTCACCACGCTCAATGGCAGGAACGAGTCCAAGATGTCTCTCGGGGATGGACATGTCTTCATCTCGCTTTAGCCAACCAACGACCGGAATGTTGCACATTTGTTCAATGGCCTTTTTCACAATCGTATAATGACCCGCACTTCCGCACCGATTCACAATCACACCAGCAATGTTTAATTCAGGCTCCAGTTGCTGAAAGCCCAGTACGATGGCCGCTGCACTACGCGCCATACTCCGTACATCTACCACCAAAATCACCGGTGTCTGCGTAATCATCGCGATCTCTGCGGTAGAGCCGATGTTGCTGAGCGGATCTTTGCCATCGTAGAGGCCCATCACGCCTTCAATGATGGAAATATCATGTCCCGCGGAAGCCCGCTGAAATGTCTGCTTCACATATGCAGGCGAAGTCATCCATGCGTCCAGATTACGTGAAGCTCGACCTGTCACTGCTGTATGATACGTTGGATCAATATAATCCGGACCGCATTTGAACCCCTGCACACTCAATCCTCGCTGGGCAAGTGCCTTCATTAGACCGAGCGTTACCGTTGTTTTGCCAGCCCCACTCCCCGTACCTGCGATGATCAGCCGAGGTGCACTTTGGTTATTGGGCGTTACATTTTTTGAGTTCATCGTTCATCCCGCCTTTGCTCTAAATATAACAAATAGACCATCCCATATCGGTTTCGACGGCTGGGACGGTCCTTTACATGAGGTTGTAACAACTACTTTTTATGTGTGAATCCATAAGATGCTTCTCAATCACACGAACCCTAGCTTAATCAAACGCAACCCGTGCGACAGAGATCGTCAGGTTGCCGCTCTTTTTCTTTTCCAGCAGCCAATGATCCGCTCCCGAAGAGAGCAGTGCCGCCGGTTCACTTACGCCATAGGCTCCGGTGTATTTAAATACCGTCTCGGACGGATTGGCAAGTTGCACCGTATTCAGTTCCTCTGGAGTGTAAGTGACGAGTTCCCAGCCGTACTTGGCGCATAGGGCCAGCAGGCCCTCCTCATCTTTTTTCAGATCAATCGTAGCCACGTTGCGCACGCTCTTCACAGACAGGGATAGCTCTTCCAGCGTGGCAAGCACTTCCTGCTCCAACTCCTCCATCGCCGTTCCGCGATTGCAGCCCATGCCGAGCACGAGACTTTTGGGACGATACAACACACCATTCGTTAGAAAACGTTCCTCTTCCGCCGCCGAAAGCAGACGGTCACTGACCACCAGTGCAGCGTTAAACGCAAACGATTCCGTCTCCTGCATACTGCCGAAGACCTGAATGTGATCCGGTACAGGTTTGTTATACCGCCACCAGTTGCGTTCGCCTGTCTCTTGAATAAGTGCCACCGGCTCTTCGTTGACCACCGCCGCACTTACCGGAGTAGCTTTATCAAAGCTATCCACGATCCAGCCCAGTTCACGACCAAACATATCCACCGGGATCGTGCCCTGTACATCCGAAGCTGTCGTAATGACTGCACGCGCACCAAGCACTTCCGCCACTTGACGCGTGAGTTCATTGGCACCGCCAAGATGACCGGATAACACGCTGATCACGTTCTCGCCGCGGTCATCGATGACCAACACGGCAGGATCGACTTTTTTGTCCACCAGCAGCGGAGCAATCATACGGACGACGGCACCCAGCGAGATAAACAGAATGATGCCGTTGTAACGTTTGAACAGGTCTGGCAGAATAAGCTTCACCGAACCTTCAAACAGGGTATAACCAAGTTGTTCCTCATCGCCACGGGCAAATTTGCTCATATAATAGACGTCTGTGCCCTGAAACTGTCCTTCGAGGTTACGCACCATCTCCACGCCGTGCTTCGTAATGGCTACAGCAGCAAACGGATTACTCACCGGACTTCACTCCCTTGCGATAGCCGTGGGTGAAGGATTTATCATAAAGTTTCGAACGGTGAGCATCCCGGTTCACCAGATCAGGATCAAGCGCCCAGCCTGCCAAAATCATCGCATGCATCGTAATGCCTGCGGCACGCAGATCAACAGCCAGATTGGCCAGCGTGGTGCGCACGATTTTCTGATCCGGCCATGTTGCTCGCTGCACTACCGCCACTGGTGTATCTTCGCTCCAGCCTGCGGCAAGGAATTCCACCACGACTTTTTTCGCCAATGTTGCACTTAGGAAGAGCGCCACCGTACAGTGATGGGAGGCCAAATCGCGCAGCTTCTCCCGCTCAGGCACAGGGGTGCGTCCTTCCGCACGTGTCAGGATGACGGTCTGCGTCAGTTCCGGCACAGTCAGCTCCGCTCCCAGCGCCGCTGCCGAAGCAAATACCGAGCTAACGCCTGGAATAATCTCGTACTCCACACCTTGTTGTTTCAACAGAACCATCTGTTCCAAAATGGCACCATACATTGCCGGATCACCCGTATGTACACGTGCTACGCTGCGTCCTGCACGAACCGCTGTGCACATCAGTTCGACCTGCTGTTCCAAATCCATGCCGGAGCTTTGCAACACCTCGGCTTCGGGTTTGGCAGTCGCAATCAGTTCATCATTCACGAGGGAATCCGTGTACAGAACGAGGTCGGCATTTTTCAAAATATTCGAACCTTTTACCGTAATCAGCTCGGGATCTCCCGGGCCTGCACCAACAATGTACACTTTCGGTTCCAATGTTTTCATTTGCTCACCACCATCAGGCTTAAATATTCCAGCTCCTGCCCTTTCAGTTCACGGGCGTCACGCCAGACCAGTTCATAAGGAGAAGTGACTTTGGTGACCACCGACGCTTTGCCGCCAAGTCCCATCTCCTCCAGCAGCTCCAGCATCGGGTCCAGCACCTTTGCTACTTTGATAAACACAATCGTATCGTGATGCTCAATCGCCTGCCGCATCGCTTCTTTATCCGCTGTAGCCGGAATAATGCCAACCTGCTCATCTCCATCTGCCAGATGGATATCCAGCGCTGCCGCCGCACCAAGCACGGAGGATATGCCCGGAATAGAGCTAATCGGCACTTCAGGATGAAGTTCACGCATGAGACGTGCAAGGTGGATAAATGTACTGTATAAGTTCGGATCACCTTCCGTCACGAACGCTACATCTTTGCCTTCCTTAAGTGCTTCCCAGCACGCTTCCACGGTTTTGCCCCACTCCCGCTCTAGTACGACCGGGTCTTTGGTCATCGGAAAGATCAGGCCCAGCATCTCTTTCTCCTCCGGATTCACATACAATTCAACAATTTCGTGGGCGTAGGATTTACCGCCTTTGCGTTTCTTCGGATAGGCGACCACCGGGCATTCGCGAATCATCCGGTATGCTTTGACCGTAATCAGCTCCGGGTCTCCCGGCCCGACACCGACGCCATAGAGTGTGCCAACCCTAACGCCGGCCCCTGTCATGCTCTCTGAACTTTCCGTGTGAATTCCGGTACTGTTGATGTTTCCTGTTGTTGTGCTGATGCTACTCTCCCCCTTTTCATTCTCTGCAAACTATTCCGCTCCGTTCGCTGTTTCGGCTTCCGCTTCTGCTCCTGCTATAAATTGACCTGTAATGACATAGATCGGGTTCAGTCCGTCAAAACGGGTCATGTTCAGGATCGGCTTGCTCCGCGCCGTCTGCAGCAAAGTCACGGAGGCATCCATGCCTGCATCGCGCATCGCCTTCATGCTGTCATGCAGCGTTTCGATGGTCGCTGCATTCACGACGATGCGTCCCTCGGGGCGCAGCCGGGACGCACACAAGGCGATCAGCTGCGCAAGTTCACCGCCGCTGCCGCCAATGAACACCGCATCGGGATCCGGCAGTTCGTCCAGCCCCGCTGGCGCTTTGGCATGAAGGACGGTAAAATCCGTCCGGAATTTGATCCGGTTGGCCTCGATGTTCACGAGGTCACCTTCGTTCTTTTCGATGGCGAAGACCTGGCCTCGCGGCGCCAGCCGTGTGCACTCCACCGCCACCGAGCCTGAACCTGCGCCGATATCCCACACGATGCTGTCCTCGCCCAGTTTCAGCTCGGATAAGCTGAACGCGCGGACTTCACGCTTGGTGATGAGGCCCTTCTCGGGTTTGCGCTGATGGAATTCTTCATCTGCAAACCCGAAGCCTTTGCGCGGCGCCGGTGCATCCTTGCGGCGCAACAAAATGACGACGTTCAGCGGGCTGCACTCAGCCGCTGCCAGCTCGTCCAGGGTGTAGTGGCGGGCACGCTCGTCTGCCGCGCCCAGGTTCTCTGCAACGAAGGCATCATACTCCGTCATGCCGAACTGTTGCAGATACGCCCCGATCGCAGCGGGGCTGTTATGCTCGTCCGTGAGCAGCGCGACTTTGGCTTTGCCATCGATGCGCTGGGCTAGACCTTTGAGGGGGCGACCGTGCACGCTTTCAAGCACGGCGTCGTGCCAGCTCTCGCCAAGCCTTGCGAATGCCAGCTGCAGCGAGCTGAGATTAGGCCGGATATCCAGCTGATCCGGGCCGAGTTTGCGCGCGAAATACCCGGCGATGCCGTAAAACAGCGGGTCCCCCGAAGCGAGCACAACGATGTTGTGTGAGTCCTGCAACGCTTTTATTTTCGCAACGAGGTCATTCAAACTGCTCTTGATCACAATCTTCTCTCCCGCAAACGCCGGGAAAAATTGCAACAGACGTTCGCCGCCTACCACCACGTCGGCCTCCTGAATGAGATTCAGACTCTCTGCCGTCAGTCCCGCCGCGCCTTCTTCGCCCACGCCAATAATGCGGATGTTACGATTCTTTGCTCCAGTTGTTGTGTTCGAGTTCACTGATTTCCGCCCTCCCCAGTTCCATTCCTTTCATGGTGACGAGCACCACTTCCACCGTTACGCCGCCCCCCGCATGTTCCAGACAGTGCTGACAGGCGTATAGGCATAACTTTTCAAAATAAGGTAAATATCCCGCTTCGGTCATCATATCCGCCACCTGAGTCGCCGTGTTGGCTTCCTCGATCGCTTGCGCCAGTTCATCGCCAGCCCCGGTCTCGCGAGCCACGGACGCAAGAAATCCAAAATCCACCGGCGCACTTTTGGAGTGCACCATCATGACCCCTTGAGCCACTTTGGCGAATTTGCCCGGCATCCCGACCAGACTGATGCGTTTCATTCCCAATCGTTTCCCGTGTTTGATCGCAAAGCCGACAAAGTCACCCATCTGAATAAAGGCTTCCTCCGGCAGTTCGGGCATCATTTTCATGGCATACTTCTCACTACTGCCACCTGTTGTCAGCACAATATGATCACAGCCGGAAGCCTGCGCAACGGAAATCGCCTGTACTACACTGGCTTTGTACGCTGAAGTAGAGAACGGAACGACCACGCCGCGTGTGCCTAAAATGGATATACCGCCCAGAATGCCAAGCCGCGCATTGAGCGTTTTCTTCGCGATCTCTTCGCCGTCCGGCACGCTAATCACGACCCGCACTCCTCTGGCGGCCCCATATTCCGCAAGTACCTGTCTCACCGCTTCGGTAATCATGCGGCGCGGCACGGGATTAATGGCCGCTTCCCCAACAGGCACGGGTAGTCCTGGCTTCGTAACACGCCCCACACCAATGCCGCCATCCAGCTCTACCCCCGGCTCGTCCCGCCAAGACACATGCGCAATGATTTTCGCCAAATGTGTGGCGTCCGGGTCATCCCCGGCGTCTTTGATCGTGGCACAAGTCGCCGTGCCGTCCGTCATCAGTTCCTGCTCGATCAGCTCGAACGAGTGGTCAAAGCCGGCGGGCAAGGAAACCACGGCTTTCGCAGGGATATGACCCGTTAACAGGAGCTGTGTCGCTCCTTTGGCAACGGCTGTCGCACACGCACCGGTCGTAAAGCCGGAACGCATCGGTTTATCCGGGTCCGGTGCTTCTCCGCTTTTCATGCGTTTCTTTTCCATGGCTTTGAACCTCCCGTCCTTCTATATGCTCGCTTGTTCGTGCGCTTATGTTGATTGTTGGTTGATGTTGATTGTTCATTGTTGTTTGGTCTTGTATGGATTGTTGATTCATTGATTTTTAGTTGTACTCAACAACTGCGGTGCTAGTAACTGTACACTAACCCCTGGAGATCGTTAGAAGTTACTGGAGCGGAATCCCCATCTCTGGTGACTCGCACGCTAAGCGTCTCATTTACTTAACACCCACACACTCACGACTGAGCGCTAACGATCACAGATAACGTTATTTGGCCTAATATGCCCTCGCTGGAATTCTAACGATCTCAGGAGACGCTATTTCACTAAAACAGTGCGATTTCCAGCGCTTTTGGGTGGTTTTGAGCGAAATAACGTTCCTCAGGATCGTTAGAATTTCAAAAGGGTGATTTCACGCAAAATAAGCTTCCTGGTGATCGTTAGAAGTTGCTGGACTTTAACAGATTCGGACATGGCCCTTAGTGAAGACTCTCCCAGTTCTCATTAGGATTCGGCACGGCTCGCTAACCAGACTTAAATCAGATCAGGTAGATTTCGTTTGACCTCACTGGTCGAGCGAGGCAAACCGTCTTAGTACCCGCTCTATGCCTTTACAGCCATCAACGAGATTGCGTTAAGTGCTGCCACAACGATCGTACTGCCGCCTTTGCGACCGATGTTGGTAATAAAAGGAATATCCAGCTTGCGTAGCTCGTCCTTGGACTCGGCCGCAGATACAAAACCTACCGGCATGCCGATGATCAGCCCCGGCTTGGCCTCGCCCTCTTTGACAAGACGAATCAATTCCAGTAGCGCCGTTGGCGCGTTACCGATGGCGTAGATGCCCCCGTCATACATTTGGGTTGCTTTGCGCGTCGAGATGATGGCACGAGTGGTGTTGAGGCGTTTGGCCTCTTCCATTACATCTGGATCGGAAATATGTACATGCACATCGCCGCCAAAACCGCGAATACGATCCTTGCTCACACCCGCCTGAATCATCTGCACATCGGCAATGACTGACTGACCTGCACGTAGCGCCGCAATCCCTGCCTGGATCGCATCCGGGTGAAACACCATACTACGGCCCAGTTCAAAATCAGCCGAAGCGTGAATCACACGCTGTACGACCGGATACTGCTCATCGGTAAACGGGTGCTCCCCCAGTTCCTCCGTAATCATCTCAAAGCTCTTACCTTCAATTTCCTGAGGTTGCACGGTCAGCGGTTTAAAATCTGTTTTGAAATCCACCCGAATCACTCCACTCCTTGTATTTGAACAAACATTTTCATCGTACAAAAACTGTCCCATACATCATTGCATCGTCTACCTGAACGCACTCCATGCTTCTTTCAATCCTTGCAATCAAGCCGTTCAAAGTTGCGTTATTCAAATTAAGCCTATCGGGGAGATTACTTCCCCAAAATACTTTTCAGCTCGCCCAGTACACCATCAAAATAATCAAACACCGTGCCAAACTCCGCCTCTGGACGTGAGATCAGCACAACATGAATACCCAGCTCCAGTGCAGACTGGATTTTCTCATCCACGGCTCCGGTTTTACCACTTTCCTTCGTGACCATCACCGTTGTTGCATAGTGCTTGTAAAGTGCCTCATTCATTTCTCGGGAAAAAGGTCCTTGCATCGCAATAATATTGCGTTGCTCTACGCCCAGCTCACCGCATTTCTCCATATTGTCGAGACGGGGGAGCATGCGTGCAACAAGTCGTATATCCGGATCACCGAGCAGGTGCTTGGTGAAGATTTGTAAGGTTTTGCTGCCTGTCGTCAGCATAACGGAGCCTTTCAGCTCTTTGGCCTTGAGTGCTGCTTCATCATAAGATGACACGACATGTAATAGTTCATGGTCATCATAAGCAAGCCCGGTTCGTTCGTAACGAATGTAAGGGATGCCCGCTTGTTTCGCGGCTTCCATGGCATTCGCATGGGCTTCTTCGGCAAAAGGATGGCTCGCATCCACAAGGACAGGGGTATTTTTTTCACGAATCAGCTTCACCATCGCCTCTACGGTCAATCGGCCTGTCCGCACAGGTAAACCGGCTTCGGTCAGACTTTGGGCTGCGCTATCGGTCACAACCGACGTCAGGACGTTATGTCCTTGTTGCTGGATTCGGATCGCAAGTTCGCGTGCATCGCTTGTACCGCATAACATGAGGATCATGAACGCTTCACCTGCTCGGAAGTCGCTGCCACTTGTGCTTGAGAAGAGGATGCATGCTGCTGAATATCTCCTGCTGTTGCTTCTGAAGCGTGTTGCTGGTTGCTCCGATGTCCTTCGTGCTCATGGTGCGAGTGATGCAACTCTTCGTCATGGTCATGATGGAAATCAAGTGTCGCCTCACGAGTAGATGCAGCCTCCGCAGCGTGCTCGGAATGCTTGTGGTCGTGGCTATGATCATGATGATCATGCTCATGATGGTGGTGATCGTGCCCGTGGTCATGTCCGTGATCGTGATGATCATGGTGATGGTGGTCATGGTGATGATCATGGTCGTGATCGTGGTCATGCCCATGGTCGTGGTCGTGATGGTGATGATGGTGTTTGGCCGCTTCAAGGCGGAACTGGCAGTTGTCACAGTTGGCTGTAACCCTTCCATATAGCCCCTCGTGCGCACGTTCCAACACCAGCTCGACCAGCTTCGGATGGAAGCCGAAATAACCACCGATTTCGACTTGAATATCTGGATGTGCGGCTGCAAATTCGGCCGTCATCTCATCAATGCGTTTAATCAGTACACCGGTAAAGAGGAAATACGGCATGACGATAATTTTTTTCGCACCAAGCAAGAGACAACGTTCCAATCCATCCGGGAAAGAAGGCTGGGTTACGCCGATAAAGCTGCTTTCTGCCCATCTGTACGGCAACTTCTCCCACAGCATACGGGTCATTTTGAAAAAGTCACTGTTGGCATCCGGGTCACTGCTTCCCCGTCCAAGTACAAGTACAGCGGTCTCTTCATCGGTCACCGTAGCAGGCGGGGCAGCCACTGCAACTGCTGTATCTGTTTCACCCTCACCTTGAGCTGTAATGCGTACAGGCTGCGCCTCTTGCAGACGAGTTTGCATAATTTGCACGACTTTTTCATGCACACCAATCGGACGACCATAGATAAACTGCACTTGCGGATAACGTGCTTTGGCACGATCAATCGCATTCGGAATATCAATCTTCGCATGACCGGCCGCAAATAAAATAATCGGTACGAGTACGACACGGGTTGCGCCTCGATCTACACAAGCGGTAACTCCATCCGCAATACTTGGTCTGGTTAATTCGAGAAAACAGGTTTCGACCATTGTGTTCTCCGGTGCTTGCTCCGCGACCTCACGTGCAAACTCCTTTAACTCGCGGTTCCCCTCGGGATCACGGCTCCCGTGTCCCACCAACAAAATTGCATCCATCTTCGTATTTCCTCCTCTGTCCGATCCACAGATCAGATTTCTCATATTCGTAAGGCTCTCCACTCGGTTCCAAGGAAGAAAGGTATAATCTATGTCTAAGTCTGTATTGATGCAGCTGTAGATGTTGTATCTATCTCAATCAGCTGGGTTTCAGCCGAGTTGTGTCTGGGTTAACTTTTAGCTTTGTGGCCTCTTATCTTCCGTAGATCACTCTGCTGCTGATGCTTAAGTGGACTTCAAGCCCGTAACCCAAACTACGCACTTCCACTCTTAGTCACCGCATACCGGATTCACTTCAACAGTGACTGGCGCATCCACATGGCGGAAGCCTTGAATGACTCCTACACGTTTGAAAAACTTGTGGAAACGTTCGTTCGGATGACCTTTTTCCTTGTACTCCGCGACAATGCGTTCCACAATACCGCCGATCTGATCACCTGGAATGCCCTCTGCTACAGGCTGAGCCGGGTGGGCATTGCGGCCAAACTTTTTCCCGCCAAGGAACAGATCGTATCCTCCTTTGCGGTACACGATACCGATATCCTCCAGCACTGCCCCGTAACAAGCCATACCGCAGCCGTTTAACGCTACGCTCGTTTCCTTCGGAGCAGACAATCCACCGATCACGTCCTGCAAGTGGTTAGCCATCGGCACTGCATCGTCCTTCTCCAGATTGCAGAAGTCACAGGCTTTGACTTTGATCACATCCCCAATCGGCACCACGATAAAGTTTGCTGCGCGCAGCTCATCTACCAGCGCATCCGGTTCAAACGTCGGCACTCTCAGAATAATCTGGTGCTCTGGCGTATACTCGAGTTCACCATCCTCACTTGCGCACTGCGCCAGCAGGGCCATCTGAGCGGCGGTGAACTTTTTGTTGCCCACGCCGGGCGACACGCCGATCTCAAAGAGCGGCGCCTTGCGCCCCGGCACGGGCACAGCAGCGGCTGCGCCAAGCACCGCTGCGCTGCTCGCGCTCTGCGCGCTTGCGGCTGCCGGGCCTGACGCCGATGCGTCCAGCCAGCGGCTTGCCGCTTCGCCTGCGAGCGCACCGCCTGCCGCGAGCCGCGTCAGCGCCTCGGCGGCGAGCTCGGCTGCGCCGGCGCGTGGCGCCACAGCGGCAGCGCGCGGTGCGGCCT
>NZ_JACLIC010000022.1:0-66769 GCF_019748695.1 Paenibacillus cucumis (ex Kampfer et al. 2016)
CGATGATGTTCGGTGGTGGTTTTTATTTTGTTCATTTATATGAAAGTATAAGAGATAGCTCCTATCAAAGCGAAAGCTCTGACAGCTTCGTTATGGGAAGGTAACATTTTTGTTACGGATGGCAGGGATAAAACCAGTATAATAGGACTATGTTAAATATGCTAAAAGTACCTGACCGAAGAGCTGGATTGTGCAGCTGTGAAAAGGAGGGTGTGTGTGTTAAGTTGGCGGAGAGTTGGACTCCACTCACTTCTGTTGCTTTGTCTGGTAATTGTTCTTGCAGGATGCGGTGAAGCTTCAGGATCTGTATGGATCTCATATGAAGGTGCAGTTAACGAAAAGAGTTTCCCTGTACCCAAAGTAGCAAATAAATCTGACCAGTCCGAAAACAATTCGGATATGGATTATGTTCGATATACGTTGTCTGGAATCAGTGAAAGCACAAGTTTGCCTGAGGTATATCTTAACGAGATTAAAAGTTGGGGTTGGACAGAAAGGCAAGCAAAGCGTTCATCGAATGCTTCAAGTAACGTTCATGTTTTCTCAAAGGATGGCCATATTGTACAGTTGGCTGTGCATGATGGTTCGTTTACTCTAATGGTTCCCAGAAATGAAACGACCCAGACGACAGTAAAGTCACTGGAAGAAGAGAACTAACGTATTGTTTGAAAGCGTACGAGTTAACATTGTGATGTTCTTATAAAGTGAAGTTCTCATCAATAGCGATGAGGGCTTTTTTTGTGTCTACAAGTTGAAGATTCCAGTACATGCGAACTTCGTTAAATATAAGTTACATTGAAGGCTAGAGTGAGTTAGCGGAGCTGAGTAATCATTCAAAATGGATAAGGATGAACACACTTATATTTGTGGATAGAAGAGAGAAGAGAATAAAAAGGTTATCCACTGTGGATAACCTTTTTGGAGAAGGACAACGAATAGAACTATTTTTCACTGCAAGTAATAAGAGACATCCTGATCATTTAATTTAATAAGACCATCTTTACGTCCACGAGATAGAATGAGTATTACGTATAGGCGTGGTCCAAGCAACCACAGATGCCAGAATATAAGGGAAAGCGTAAAGGAGACTGGAGACCATAGCATGCACACAGTAATGATACACAATCCAATCCAGCTCATATTCAGATGAACTCGGACAAACATGCGGTAACTAAAGTGCTGATCTGGTATATAGCCAAACCAAGGCATACGCAGGTTCCAGTGCCAACGCTTGGCATACGAGGTGCGAACGAGTAACAATATAGTTCTGGCAATGACATAATGGATCCAGACGGTAATCGGCCCTGCCAGTAAAAAGAAGAAGAGGCCGTTCCAGGAGAAGGCAAGCAGATTAAAGATGAGCATGATAACAGGTAGACACAGGTAGCTGTATATAACGCTACGAGCGATAGCTTTTTTTTTCAGAAGGCGATACTGATAAAAGGTTGCCTTATTCTCCGGTTCGGCGATCATACGATTATAAATCCTCCTTCAAATTTACGAGTACGTGATAGATTGGTGTATACATATGTATGGAGAGAGATAAAGGTGTTGATGAAATAATTAGTGTTGCAGATAGGACTTTGTTATCGTTATCATATCTTATTTATCGGCTGAGTTTCCAAGTTTTTTTAAGGTTATTATATCGTAGTTTGAATCAGTTTGAATCTGCATGGAGAAATCCCTTGTTGTTTCATGGAAGCGGGAGAGGTTGCAGGTCAAGAATAAACGTGACTTGGGACAGTACTATGTATATTTTCTGTACAGACACCTATTAAGGGATAGGCGAATATATATATTTTATAGAAAGAAAGCACTATGAAAATGTTTAAAATAATAGAAACTGTGCAATACTGATAGTAAACGTAAAACAAGGTGGGATGGTTCATGGAAGAACATGCCGAACACACATGTATCATTTGCGAGCAACGGAAGAGAGAAGGCATTTTTATTGTATCTGAATTCATATGTGATGCTTGTGAAGCAGAGATGGTTCACACCGATGCGCAGGATGCGAAGTATAACTTTTTTATTCATCAGATGAAACAGATTTGGGTGCAAAAGAACGCTTAAGGACGTTATATGCTTCACTGTGAAGTTAGAAATTCACATGATCAATATGAATGATTGTATAGGGGCCCGAGAGGCCTTTTTTTGTTGGAGAGGGGACTACCTTGTCTGACTTGTGCAGAAAGCGTATGCTGAAATAAAGAATGGAGATGCATGTTTTACGAAAATAACAGTTACAGGATGGATATCTTATGAATGAACATAATACATCAGGTGTAGGAAAAAAAAGGGCTCCATTATATGAAGCATTGCTCGCATATCGCGATTCGAAGCAGCGTTCATTTCATGTGCCAGGACATAAAAATGGACAAGTCTATCATCAATGGATGAATCAATCCGAGGGGACAGAAGATGCTCTGCAAAAAGGGATAGTAGATCATACAGAAACCGGGGATATTTTAGGAAGAGAACAAAGGAGACAGGAGGAAAATGTAAAAGAGGGAGAACAGACTGTTTTTTCTGCAGATTATTCCTTGAAGGATACAGATCAATCCAGACATGTTGTACCCGTACGTGCTTATCTGGACATGATGGAGATGGATGTTACGGAGATTACGGGTACGGATGATCTTCACCATCCTGAGGGAGTGATCAAGGAAGCACAGGACTTGGCGTCGGATTGTTTTGGTGCAGAGGAAAGTTTCTTTCTAGTTGGAGGAAGTACAGCAGGCAACCTGTCTTTATTACTAACGATCTGTGATGAGCCAGGCAGTATTGTGCTGGTGCAGCGTAACGTACATAAATCGGTTATTCATGGACTGATGTTAGCTGGCGCAAGGGCAGTATTTCTGGAGCCGTGGGTTGACCCTGAATCTGGACTTGCTGTCATGCCGTCCATTGAGACGGTTCAGGCTGCTGTCCAGATGTATCCTGAGGCAAAGGGTGTATTCGTCACGTTGCCAAATTATTATGGCATGGGTGCGGATCTGACACCCATTGCCGAGGTTTGCCACGAGGCAGGCATGCCACTACTCGTGGATGAAGCGCATGGCGCCCATTATGGGCAGCATCCGGAGCTGCCTGTGTCTGCACTGTCCTGCGGAGCGGACGGTGTAGTGCAGTCGACGCATAAGATGCTGGCCGCATTCACCATGGGAGCCATGTTGCACATTCAGGGGCCGCGATTGAATCGGTCCCTGCTTCGGCAACGTCTGGCCATGGTGCAAAGCTCAAGCCCATCCTACCCTGTGATGGCTTCGCTTGATCTATCGCGCCGGCTATTGCATGTGCACGGCGCGGATGCTTTCACGGCAGGGCTTGCTGCCGTGAAGGCATTGAAGCGCGGTCTCGCGGAGCTACCGCGCTTCCAGTTGTTGCAGCCTGCGGATTCGCTGCAACAGGAGCCGGCCTACGGCAATGAAAATCCGGCGGCGATGCCTGGCCGCCAAGGATACACCGCTCAGGACCCATTCAAGGTCGTCATATATGACGACACAGGTATACTGAGCGGTTATGAGCTGCAGCAACAGCTGGAAGCTTGCGGCTGCGTGCCAGAGATGAGCGACGAACGGTACGTCGTCCTGCTCTTCAGTCTTGGCTCCACATTGCAGGATGCGGAGCATGTGTTACAGGCTTTACGGCATATTAACGTTTCCTACAAGCTACAGCATTCACTGGAGTCAACTGCGTCTGTTAGGACGGCTTCTCAAACTCAGACTGATCCTCCAATCTATGTTTCCACGTGGAACAATATAGAAGATCGTGAACGCTTATCAGAGCCTGTTGCTTTCTCCCTGCAACCGATAATAGAGAGGGATACGATCGGAGTTCCAATCGAAGACTGCGCAGGATATCGGTCGGCGGAGATGGTTATTCCATATCCTCCAGGTATTCCGCTGGTGTATCCCGGCGAGCGAATAAGTTCAAAGATTGCTGAGCGAATTCGAATTCTACGCGATGGAGGAGCCAAATTTCAGGGGATCTCAGATCATATGTATCAGAAAATAAAAGTCATGAAACCTGAGTCATAGAAAAAGTAATCTTGCAGCTCCCAGCGAGCAGTGCCCTGCTTGACAAGGGGGGTCTTGAAACTAAGTCGTATGGTTGAAAAAGGACTAACGTTTCATGTTGGAGGAAAAGCCACCTTATAGTATGATAGAAAGAAAAACTAGCTTGGTTTATTTTTGTGTTATTAAATGCAGTTGTTTAACAATACACCTCTGGGCGAAGGAAATCATATCTTGAAGCAAGAGGGTCTAGGCACATGCATAATAGCCATGAATGGATGCAGCAATGAATACAGAAAGCAGGGAAGCATATGCAGGGCAGAGGTAAATTCATTACGCTGGAAGGAGGAGAGGGATCGGGGAAAACAACGATGATCGGCAGGATCGGTTCGTATTTTGAAAAACGGGGTATACCCTACGTAGTTACAAGAGAGCCTGGCGGAATTGAGATTGCAGAAAAAATACGTAGCATCATCCTCGATCCTCTTCATACGGCGATGGATGCACGGACCGAAGCACTGCTCTATGCTGCGGCACGCAGTCAGCATCTGGCGGAGAAGGTAGAGCCTGCACTGGAAGCTGGCAAAACCGTGATTTGTGATCGGTTTGTAGACAGCAGTCTTGCTTATCAAGGGTATGCGCGCGGCCTCGGAATTGAGAATGTATGGGCAATTAATCGTTTTGCTATTGGAGATCTGATGCCGGACATGACACTTTATCTGGACATTGAGCCAGAACAGGGGCTTGGTCGAATTGAAGCTCATGATGGTCGTGAAGTCAATCGTCTTGATCTGGAGAACCTGGAGTTCCATCGTAAAGTACGTGAAGCTTACTTCTTGCTTCAGAAACAGTTTCCGGAGCGTATCCAAGTTATTGATGCTTCACAGACCCCGGATGAGGTAGAGAAAGCGATGATTTTGTCGCTAGAAGCCGGGATTTTGAAGGATTTTGACGAGTAATTGTCTAATATATAGACAGGGCATGTTGTTAGAAGTGCTTATTATAAAGGAGGTTATGCAGGATGAAACTGATTGTTGCGATTATACAGGATAAAGACAGCAACCGATTATCCAGTGCATTGGTCAAAGCGAATTTTCGGGCAACCAAGCTTGCCAGTACCGGTGGATTTTTGAAGGCAGGCAACACGACGTTTATGATCGGTGTCGATGATAGTCAAGTCGAATCCGTTATGAATGTCATTCGCAGCAGCTGTAAGGTTCGTGAACAGCTCGTAACTCCGGTTACACCGATGAGCGGAACGACCGACTCTTACCTGCCGCTGCCTGTTGAGGTCCAAGTTGGTGGAGCAACTGTATTTGTTCTTCCAGTAGATCGTTTCGAGCATTTCTAATCCGGTTTCGCAGATGAACTCCATGAGTGTTTTTCATTTATCGATAGCATGACTGCATCTTGCATGATGATAACGAAGGATGTAAAAGGACGTATCCGGTATGCATACGTGCCACTTATGGAGCGCCCTTCTTGATGACAAGAACCGGCACACTCTCTCCCAAAGGAGACTTTATTCCGAAATAATATGCTTCTTCTGGGAGAGGCGACTTAGAATACAATCGTAGATAAGACTATCTTTCTACCATTATATATACAGTGTATCTCAACCTATAAGGTCCATCTTACGCACAGGCGCAATGCGCTCTGTGCTGATGTGCGATTGGCCTAACGATGATAGAAAGCAGGCGTGTCCATGAAAATCAATCCTGGATTCAGACCGCTACAGACTGGAATCAATACGAATGATTCAGGCTCAAAGCCGGTTCAATCCAAAAACTTCTCTGATATGATGAATCACCAGGGAGAACGTGCTTCCCAAGCAGAGCTCAACCGCCGATTAAGCGAAATCCAGCTTCAGGGTGATCGTTTGGCTCGATCCATGACGATTCGTGAACTGAAAGCATATAAACAGCTTGTCAAAAGATTTCTGGAAGAGACGGTCCGCCGTGGTGTATCTATGAAAGAGACAAGGGGTTGGGATCGCCGGGGCAGGGGTAAACGATATAAGCTTATTGATGAGATTGACTCTGCTCTGTTATCTATGGCAGATGAATTACTGGATACAGAAGAGGGGAAAATCTCTCTTTTGCAACAAGTAGGAGAAATTCGGGGAATGCTTATTAATTTAAGCTTCTGAGGAGGAAGTATGTCCTTTCAACAGATTATGGGTCAGCAGGCAGCCAAGCAATTGTTACAGAGCAGTTTGAGACGTCAGGCCATCAGTCATGCATATTTGTTTAGCGGTCCATCTGGAAGTGGGCAGTTACAGACAGCAATGGCGTTTGCCAAGGCAATCTTCTGCACAGAGCTTGAGGATGACGCTTGCGGGCAATGTCTTGAATGCCGCAAAGTAGAACATGGAAACCATCCAGACCTGACGATGCTTGCGCCGGATGGAAATAACATTAAAATAGATCAGATTCGGGATTTGCAACGCATTTTCTCTTACCGTTCAGAGGCGGGGCATCCCAAAGTATATATTATAGAGCAAGCTGAGAAAATGACGGTTCAAGCGGCAAACAGCTTGTTGAAGTTTCTGGAGGAACCTCAAGTTCCGGCGGTTGGAATTCTGATTACAGATAATGGACAAGCCATGTTGCCTACCATTCGCTCACGTTCTCAGATGGTGCCGTTCAGTGCACTGAATCCGGAGGAAATGCTTCAATCGTTGATCGAGGAAGGTTATCCTGCGAATCTTGCACGGTCTGCCGTCCATTTAGCGTCAGGATTGGAAGCATGTAGAGAAATTCTCCAGCAGAATTGGTTTGCAGAAATTAGAAACGTAATGTTACAATTAGGGAAGGAGTCCCTGGGCAGAGGAAGTACATCTTTGATCTCGGCACAGCAGAAGCTTTTCAAAACAGGACTCTCGGAACACCTGGACATGCTGCTTAGTTTGTTCCATTTGTGGTTTAGGGACATGCTGTATGTTCAGTATGGTAGGCATGAACATATCGTTTTTATAGATCAGTTAGACATGCTGTCTCAGTTGGCAAATACCCGCAGCACAGAGCAGTGGGTCTCCTATATGGATTTGGCCGCGGCATGCAGAAAAAAATTGCGTTTTAATGTCAATGGCCAGCTTTGTCTGGAGCAATTTTTGATCGGTTTGGCATAAGAGTGGAGGATCGCGTGAGTTCCAATCCTATGCAAACGGTTATAACTTCGGCGGGTTCCCTAAGAAGTCAGGGCTTCAGACGAAGTGGGGTTGGCTTACAAGGGGGTTAATTTTTTGTACAGTGTAGTGGGTGTCCGTTTCAAAAAGGCGGGCAAAATTTATTACTTCGATCCCCTGGACCTTCCCATTGAGAAAGAAAACTGCGTGATCGTGGAAACGGCGCGAGGGGTTGAGTATGGTAAGGTTGTCGTGGGCAAGAAGGAAGTGGGCGAGGCTGATGTGGTTTTGCCGCTCAAAAAGGTTATCCGCGTTGCAGGCGATACAGATGCCCGTGTGGTGGATGAGAACAAGCGTGCAGCCAAAGAAGCATTCGGCACTTGTTTAAATAAAATCAGAGACCATGGCCTCAAAATGAAGCTGGTCGATGTAGAATTCACGTTTGATCGCAATAAAATTATTTTTTATTTTACAGCAGAGGGCAGAGTCGATTTCCGCGAGTTGGTCAAGGACCTGGCAAGCATCTTCCGGACACGAATTGAACTGAGACAGATTGGTGTTCGCGACGAAGCAAAAATGCTTGGTGGAATAGGGCCTTGCGGCCGTGTGTTGTGTTGCTCCTCTTGGCTGGGAGATTTTGAGCCTGTGTCTATCAAGATGGCTAAAGATCAGAGCCTGTCACTGAATCCGACGAAAATTTCAGGGTTGTGCGGAAGACTTATGTGCTGTCTGAAATTTGAGCATGATAATTACGAGAGCGTGAGAGAAGAGTTGCCAGCTGTAGGCAAACTGGTCGTCACCTCAATGGGTGAAGGCAAAGTTGTCGGAATTAATGCCGGTAACCGCACGGTGCATGTTCAACTGTTCGACATCAGTAAAGTCAAAGAACTTCCGCTGGATGACGTCGTTATCAAGTAAACCATAAAGGTTGCTTCGGGGTGGAAACTTGGAAAAGAAAAATCTGTTTACGCACATTCATGAAATGGAAACCCAAATGGGTCAGTTGCACGGTGATTTAGCAGAATTAAAAATGATTGTGAAAGAGTTGCTGGAAGATAATCAGCGGCTTACCATCGAAAATGAGCAGTTACGCAAACTGCTTAAGCGTGAAGCGCCAGCAGATCTGCCGATCTCATCTGCTCTTGCTCCTGTCGCAAGACCTGCGGGTCCAGCTCCAGGTGAAGATGTAGTGGGCGAGGGTTATGACAACCTGGCTCGGCTGTATCATGAAGGATTCCATATCTGCAATGTCTATTATGGACACTTGCGGACGGAAGGCGATTGTCTGTTCTGCCTGTCTTTTTTGAATAAATGAAGTGACCGTAGGGATTCCCTACGGTTTTTTTTCAAGGTTATAAACGTTTAACGTACCGGAGGATGAGAGTACCCTATGACAGACCAAGAAGTAATTTTAAAGGAATCGGAGCGGGTCGATGATCTGCTTTCTCATAATTTGCGAATTATTCAAAGTGATGAAGTATTCAGTTTTTCTATGGATGCTGTATTGCTGGCCCGATTTGCTTCTGTGCCGAAACGAGGACGTGTTCTGGATTTGTGCACAGGAAATGGGGTCGTGCCTATATTACTGACAACACGTACACAAGCAAGCCTGGAAGGCATTGAGATCCAGCCCAGATTGGCCGATATGGCACGCCGGAGTGTGCAGCTGAATGAATTGGGTGAGTCCATCCATATTCGTGAGGGAGATTTGCGCGAATTGGTTAAAGAAACAGGACATGCAGTATATGATGCCATTACGGTGAATCCCCCGTACATGCCGCTGAATGGAAGTGACCTCAAGATGAACACCCATCAGGCTATGGCACGTCACGAAATCGGGTGTACCCTAGAGGAAGTCATCCAAGCATGCAGTCGTCTTGTGCGTAATGGTGGCAAAGTATCCATGGTTCATAGACCGCAACGCCTAGGTGAGATCATATCATTAATGCGTGAATACAAGCTGGAACCCAAACGTATTCGTATGGTGCACCCGCGTGCTCATCTGGAAGCGAACATGGTGTTAATTGAAGCGATGAAAGATGGCAAGCCGGAGGTACGCATGTTGCCGCCACTTATTGTTTACAATGAACAGGGAAGCTACTGTGATGAGATTATGGAGATCTACTATGGTCAGCAGGTTGTTGAACGCTCGAAGGAAGGAGGAAACTAGATGTCTTTACAAGTGCAGAAAAGCTTTAATGAGCAGGCCGAACATGCAGGTAAGTTATATCTGGTTGGGACACCGATTGGAAACTTGGAGGATATGACCTTCCGGGCCATCAAGACGTTACAGGCCTGCGATATTATTGCCGCTGAAGATACTCGTCAGACGCGAAAGTTGCTCACTCATTTTGAGATTACACCTTCAATGTTGTTCAGCTATCATGAGCACAATAAGGGGGCAAGTGGCCCTGAACTGATACGCTATATAATAGAAGGAAAAAATTTGGCACTGGTAAGCGATGCCGGTTTACCGGCTATTTCTGACCCAGGTTCTGATCTGGTAAAGCTTGCAATTGAAGCCGGAATTACGGTCATACCGATTCCTGGTCCGAATGCAGCATTATCCGCACTGATCGTATCCGGATTACCTACGGAAAGGTTTACCTTTGGTGGTTTTTTGCCACGAGAGAAAAAGGACATACGTAAGGTGCTGGAAGCTTTCAATGAGTCCAATGGTACGTTGCTTTTCTATGAGTCCCCTCACCGGATTCGTAAAACGTTAATGCATCTGGAGGAAATTTTGGGCGAACGTTCCATTGTACTGGCTCGTGAGTTGACCAAACGGCATGAGGAATTTGTTAGAGGTAGTCTGAAGGAATGCATAGAGTGGCTCGAAGAGCACCCGCCTCTAGGTGAATATTGTTTGTTGGTTGAAGGAATCAGGGAAGAGGAACGTAAGGCTGAACGGGAAGCTTGGTGGCAGGTTTTGTCGCTGGAAGAACACGTGGAACACTATGAAAATGAAGGAAACAGTCGTAAAGATGCGATGAAAAAAACAGCAGTAGATCGAGGTTTGGCAAAACGGGACGTATATAATGCGTTAATTGGGTAGTCTAAAACTTCAAAAATACCAAATTTAGTTGTAATTACCTTAAAGAGAGATTAAAACCAAGCTTAATATAACCTTAAAATGTAAAAAGAGCAGCACACCAAAATGTGAAAGATATGTGTCTGCTCTTAAAGTTAGAAAAAAACCTTCCAAGGTGATATTACACCAGGAAGGCGATAAGGAAATATAAAAAGGTTAGAATTAACGATTTGAATAATTCCAGTATACTTGTTTTTCTTATTTTGCTACAGGTGCAGGGATTTCAGAAATACATTCGTTACAAACGATTTTACCTTTGAAGTAAGTTACGTTCTCAGCGTTACCACAGAAGATACAAGCTGGCTCGTATTTTTTGAGCATGATGCGCTCACCATCAACGTAGATTTCCAAAGCATCTTTTTCGCCAATACCGAGTGTACGACGCAATTCGATTGGAATAACTACCCGTCCCAGTTCATCCACTTTTCTTACAATACCTGTTGATTTCATCATTATAATCAGTGCTCCTCTCAGCTAACTATCATTGTCATTATTCGACATTATTTTATGTTTTATGATACCCATCATACCAACGATTCCCAAAACAGTCAACCTTAAAATTAGCTTAAAATAAAGGGTGTTTTTCTTAAGTTTGCTGGTGGTAAGGGATTGAAAGCAATTTTTCGTATTTAAACATCCATGTCAGCTTTGTCGATTTGGAAAACGACAAAAGTGCTTTATTCGACAAAATTCGTCATTACATGTCGAATTGTTGGTGAAAATTGAAGCTGGACGCGCTATTCTTTATGGCAAGAGAACAATTTATAAGGAGTGAATCGAAATGGAACATCGTCTGACGGAAGAAAAAGTATTTAAAGATCCGGTACATAATTATATTCATGTGCAAGAACCGATTATATGGCAATTGATCAATACACCTGAATTTCAGAGGCTACGCCGCATTCGTCAATTAGGGACATCTTATCTTACTTTTCACGGGGCAGAGCACAGTCGGTTCTCCCATTCGTTAGGTGTATACGAAATTACCCGAAAAATCATCTCTCAGTTTGAACGTAGCCACTATTCGGACTGGCCCAAGGGAGAAAAGCTGGTGACGTTGTGCGCCGCCTTACTTCATGATCTCGGACATGGACCATTCTCTCATTCAATTGAAGAGGCTTTTGACATGAATCATGAGGATTGGACATGCCGCATTATCAAGGGTGATACCGAAGTAGGGGCGATTCTAAGACGGTATGCTCCTGATTTTGATGAAAAGGTGGCTTCCGTTATCCAGAAGACGTATGATAAACCGATTGTCGTGAACCTGGTAACCAGTCCGCTTGATGCAGACCGAATGGATTACTTGCTCAGGGACGCCTACTTTACAGGAGTAAATTATGGCACGATCGACTTGGATCGTATTCTGCGCATGCTGCGTCCATTTCATGGACGAATTGTAGTTAAAGAGTCTGGTATGCATGCTGTGGAAGACTATCTGATGTCACGATACCAGATGTATTGGCAGATTTACTTCCATCCTGTGACGCGTAGCTCCGAGATTATATTGCGACAAATCTTTAAGCGGGCAAAAGAACTTGTGAAGCAAGGCTTTCCATTCCGTTTCATGGTAGAGCCTCTGCCCAAACTGTTTGAAGGAGAAATTTCAGTTCATGAATATCTGCAGCTTGATGAATCGTTAATTCAAACAGCCTTTATGCAGTGGCGTAAGGAGGACGATTCTGTTCTAAGTGAGTTGTGCGAACGTTTTATGGATCGCAGGTTATATAAGTATGTGGAACTTGAACAGATCGACTTGGACATCATTGAAGAGATTCGGGAAGCATTTGTACAAGCAGGATTGAATCCCGAGTACGATCTTGAAATTGATTTTCCGACGGATAATCCGTATGATGTGTTTCGTCCAGATCAATCCACAGATAAGCAAATTCTTCTGCTCGATCGGCAGGACAAGTTGCATGAGCTGTCAGAAGTTTCTGATATTGTTCGTTCCATCAGTGGACTTCATCTGGGCAAACATCATCTGTACTATCCGCAAAACAAGGTGGATGCCATCCTTCATGAATTACCGTCCCATATACGCCCCTATTTTCTATAAGCTTGAGTCGATGCAGCAGGGTGAAACATTTTGATATCAAAAGACTTTCTAAGAGAGCTATTTTACATGATACAGTAATCTGCTTTAATGGGGAGGATGTGTAGATCGACATAATTTTGTAATTCGAGTGAGTAATTATACAGTTTCTAACGCCTTTTCTTGCAAGATGTTGATTTGACTTTTTATTTTCCTTCTATATATAGTAGCTTGAGTGCTAAAACTGAAAATACTGAAATTGATGCTTGTCCCAATCATTTAATGATGCAAAAAAATAAATTTGAAATTCAAACGCAAGAATTCCTGTACAAGAATAAGGGAGTTCCCATGAAAAAATCATCGGCATTTGACTTTCGACATGAAGGGAGAACGAGAAAGCATGTTATTCGACACACATACTCATCTGGATGCACCACAATTCGACGAAGACCGAGAGGACATGATTAAACGGGCCGTTCAGGCCGGAGTTACTCGCATGATTAATATCGGCTTTAACCGGGAGACGATTCCAACAACGATCAAACTGGCCGAAACGTATGATTTTATCCACGCAGCTGTAGGCTGGCACCCGGTGGATGCCATTACGATGCAAGAGGGAGATCTCGAATGGATTGCATCATTGTGCAAACATGAGAAAGTGGTAGCAATTGGAGAAATCGGTCTAGACTATCATTGGGACACTTCCCCTAAGGAGGTACAGCACCGCGTATTACGACAACAAATTGCATTGGCACGTGAATTGAGTATGCCTATCGTCATCCATAATCGGGATGCTCATGAGGACATTGTGCGTATTTTACGTGAGGAGAAGGCTGGTGAGGTTGGAGGTGTGATGCATTCTTTCTCCGGTAGCTGGGAAACGGCGAAAATGTGTCTGGATTTAGGGTTCCATCTGTCCTTCGGAGGACCGGTCACTTTCAAAAATGCCAAGCAACCGAAAGAGGTGCTCGCCAAGGTTCCGATGGATCGATTTTTCTTAGAAACGGACTCCCCGTATCTCACACCGCATCCTTATCGTGGAAAACGAAATGAGACAGCGCATGTACGTCTGGTTGCTGAAGCAGCTGCGGAAATTAAAGGCATTTCGGTAGAGGAAATTGCTGCAATTACCACCAAAAATGCCATGGAACGATTTGGGATTCGATAAGAAAACGAGTAAATCGGGTGAAAAAGGGAGATACAGAGAGGTAATTTGCTCTTTGTCTCGAATAATTGCAGAATATTACAATATTTTAACCAAATATTTAGAAAAACGTACTTGATCCGTGCTTTACAACATGCATCAAAACAGGATATCATCTTTTCAGTGAATTGTTGCGCGGAAAATTGGACAGATGTTCGGGGGATGAACAAAGGGACACTTTCCGATGAGACAACATTACTTTCATGAATCAATCTCGCTGAGTCTCCGTTAACGGAGAGCGGGGGAACCAATAGGGCTTAAACATCGGTGATTCTAGCCGGTGCGCATCGTTCGCTGACCCAAAAGCAGCGGAATGTTCTGCGAAGCCGTATTTGATTTCTTCTTTGGGTCTCGGGGTGAATTCAAGGGCGTCCGCCATGAGCGGGTGACCTAAGATAGGGCGGCTCTCTTTCGCCCGAACCCGACAGCTAACCTCGCAAGCGGAAAAAGAGAGGCAACCTCGTGCATGAATTTCCGATATTCAAAATCATTCGGAAGCCACGAAAGGGTCTCTTACACTCTTTCTTTGGCTTTTTTTGTTTTGAATAAAAGAAATATTGTCATCATACGGTATGTATTCAGGAGGATGACATCATGTTGCGAAGAGGGGTTCATGGTGCAGAACCGGTCATTATCTCTGATCTGTGTTCTGTAGAAAAATTGTTATAGTCGCGTCAAAGACATCATGCATTACTTTAGACGGCGAGGCTATGAAGGAGGACGGAGAAGTGGGCATATTCCAACCAGAAGAGACCCATGAGTCACGATCATCCAGTAAGTCTTTCGCGTTGCGGTGGAAGCATGAGAACTTGCGTCAAATGGCATTGATCGCGATATTCTCAATTGCGCTTGCAATCATGATCTTGTTAGTCGTTTACGGTCAGGCCGGGAAGCAGGTTTCACTGGTTATTGACGGCAAAGCTCAAGTGGTAGAGACTCGTACAGGAATGCTTCAGGAAATGCTGGAGGAGCAGTCAATCACAGTCAGCCCTCACGACAAGGTATCCATGCCCATGAATGGGGCGATTACCGACGGAGACCGAATCGTTATTGAGCGGGCCGTTCCAGTTAAAATCACGGCAGACGGAGACACCAAGACTCTTTATACAACCGATTCATCGGTACAGGGTGTAATTCAGCAATCAGGTATTCAAGTTGAAGATCATGATAAAGTGTATCCAGCGCTCGGAACCGCAATTAAAGCGGATATGAAGATTCGTGTAGTGCGTGTAACAAAGCATACAGTGGATGTGAAACAACCGATTGCTTACAAGGTTGTGAAAACGGCAGACCCAAGTTTGTTCCAAGGGGATAACCGTGTTGTAGTGAAAGGCAAGGAAGGCACAATTGTGCAACATATCGAAAAGGTATTTCAAGATGGAGAACTTGTCTCCAAAAAAGTGGTAGGTAAAACGGTCGCCACCAATCGTGTAGATAAAGTGATTGCGGTAGGTACAAAGGCTAAACCGGTTGTGAAGGAACCTGAGGTTCAATTGGTATCGGCCAAAACTTCGACGACCAAAAAAGCTGTAACAACGAACTCGAAGAAAACATCTGCCTCGGGCAGCAAGGTGATTACGGTCTCCGGGAATTCTTTTAAATACTCTAAAGTTTTGAAAAATGTATCGATGACAGCCTACTCTTCTGAAGAGCCGGGTATTGGTACAAAAACAGCTTCCGGTACTCGTGTAACGGAGGGGCGCACCATTGCAGTTGATCCCAAGGTCATTCCAATCGGCTGGTGGGTATACATTGAGGGCCTCGGCTTCCGTCGTGCGGAAGATACAGGCGGCGCTATTAAAGGCAACAAAATTGACGTTTATTACGACAGTGTGAAGCACGCCCTGAATTTCGGACGTAAAAAAGGCAAAACGGTCTATGTGATTGGTCCAGTTAAGCCGGAAGCGAACTAAAATCGTTTTACTTTGAAATGGGAATGCTATAAAATAGTTGCATGAATGATTCATGCGGAATATGCGGCGGAGGGGTCTGAATTCAGTCTCCTCCGCCGTTTGGCAGAGAAGAGGATATTCCTCTTCTTTTTGCGTTAGAAAGGAAGAAAAGGAACATGATAAAAGAAGTGATTGTTGTGGAGGGTCGTGACGACACGGTAGCGATTCGTCGGGCGGTCGAAGCGGATACGATTGAAACCGGAGGCTCTGCCATTAATCAGCGTATTCTGAAGCGAATTGCACTTGCTCAAGAGAGACGTGGCGTCATTATCCTGACGGATCCGGATCATGCGGGAGAGCGTATCCGCAAAATTATCGCCAATAAGGTCCCTGGCTGCAAGCATGCTTTTATTCCAGAAGCGGATGCAACGCGCAAAGGAGATATCGGGGTAGAGAATGCTTCACCGGAAGCGATTCGTCATGCACTTGCTCGCGTACACACATCCTATGAGGGTGCACCTAGTCTAATCGATTGGGAGGACCTCATTGAAGCAGGATTGATCATACACCCGCAAGCAGCCGCACGCCGTATGGAGATGGGCAATCTGCTTGGTATCGGGTATTGTAACGGCAAGCAGTTCCATAAACGGCTGAGTGTATTTCAGATTACAAGAGAAGAGTTCTCCACTGCATTAGCGCAAATTGAACGTGAAGGAATGTGAGCATATGAAGGATATGGAGCAAACCATTGAAATAGCAACACCCAAACGTACCAAAGAAATTATTCAAAGGCATGGATTCTCCTTCAAGAAAAGTCTGGGTCAGAATTTCTTGATCGATCAAAATATATTGAACAAAATCGTAGGCGCAGCTGATTTGGACGAGTCCAAGGGAGCGCTGGAGATTGGTCCGGGTATTGGAGCACTTACAGAGCGCCTTGCGCGTATAGCTGGCCCTGTTACAGCTGTTGAGATTGACCAGCGCCTGTTACCGATTCTTGGAGAAGTGATGGAACCCTACCCTAACGTACGTGTTCATCATGGAGATGTACTCAAGCTGGACCTGGCAGAACTGTTTGCTACGGACTTTGCCTCCGTTGATAAGGTAAGTGTAGTAGCGAACTTGCCCTATTATGTAACGACCCCAATCATGATGAAGCTTTTGGAAGAAAAGTTGCCAGTGGATAGCATTGTGGTCATGATTCAGAAAGAAGTAGCCGAGCGCATGGCGGCTGCACCAGGTTCCAAAGATTATGGTAGCCTAAGCATCGCCGTGCAGTATTACAGTATGCCAGAACTGGTCTGTGTGGTGCCGCCTACGGTATTTATCCCACAGCCGAATGTAGAGTCTGCAGTAATTAAGCTGAAGGTGCGTGAGCACCCACCAGTACAGGTTCCGAACGAAGCACACTATTTCGAGGTGGTACAGGCTTCTTTTGCCCAGCGGAGAAAAACAATCTCCAATAATCTCAAAGCTCGTTTCTTCACCAAGGAGAACAGGGAACAGGCAGACCTCCTGTTAGAACAGGCAGGCATTCAACCTTCACGGCGTGGTGAGACATTGAGTCTACAGGAGTATGCGACCCTTAGCACCGTGATGTGGGAGGCTGGGGTTCGCGGCGAGCTTTAATTTCAATGAACCAATCCGGGTCTCTGCCCATACGATGGGGTAGAGGTGATAATGGTGATGAATATCGGAGACTTGGTCGTTCGGAAGTCATACGGCGGCGATGTGACTTTCCGGGTAGAAGGACTCCAGTCGGACGCTGCGGTCATTAAAGGGACTGAGTTCCGGCTCTTGGCAGACTCCCCGGTGAACGATTTGATACAGGTTCCTTATGAACCACAGAGTGCTAAGACACGCCAGGCACATATTAAAGCTCATCAGACGCTCTCACGCTTGCAGCAGAATCGCATGGAGCAGGCTGAGCGTAACCGGGAAGGCCTGATGCAAGAATGGACTGCACAGCAAGAACCCGCCTATTTTGAAATGCCTGGTAAGGTACTGCATTTGGATGGCGACCCGAATTATCTCAAGAAAAGTATGAATCTGTATGAACAGCTTCGTGTTCCTGCAGAAGGGCAGTATGTACATGAGTCAGCGATGGCTGATACGTTATATCGTCTGCTACCCAAGGTTCGTCCGGATATCGTTGTGATCACGGGTCATGATGGTGTGTTAAAGACACGCCAGCCCTATGACCTCTACAGTCTGGGGAGCTATAAAAATTCACAAAACTTTGTCTCGGCTATTCAGGTTGCAAGGCAATACGAGCGCCATTTGGATGCGCTGACGATTATTGCAGGAGCATGTCAGTCTCACTTTGAGGCATTGCTACGCGCGGGTGCGAACTTTGCTAGTTCGCCGGGGCGAATTCTCATTCATGCGCTTGATCCGGTCTACGTGGCTGCTAAGGCTTCCTTCACGTCTGTTCGTGATACCTTGAACATGAATGATATACTGCATAACACGATTAGCGGCATCCAAGGTGTAGGCGGTGTGGAAACGAAGGGAAGTTACCGGGTAGGATTGCCGGGACTTAATGATCTATCTACGCTAAAAGTGAATCCATCCGCAGTATGATTTATTCATGTGGCAGTACAATGATGAAGTCATGTGAAGTTCACATTGCGATTCGAAAAAGGCCCTGAAAAGGGCTTTTTTATTTTGCGAAAAAATTCATTGACAACGACTTTTTAGTGCTGATATAATATTTAGCTTTGATTTGACAATGACTGTAAAATACAGTATAATGGACAAGAAAAGAGGTGGACGTCCACAATGGCTAAAAATACGCTGTTGGATATCAAACGCAATCTCGATGCACATATTGGTCAGAAAATCACGCTGCGGGCTAATGGTGGCCGCCGTAAGACGATTGAGCGTACGGGTGTATTGGAAGAAACGTACCCTTCTGTTTTTATTGTAAAGCTTGATGAGGAACAAGAAACCTTCAAGCGAGTATCATACAGCTATGCGGATATACTTACGGAGTCTGTGGAAGTCATGGTCTTTGACCCGGGCAGTGAGACTAGCTCTTACAACATGGAGACGTAAGCATTGGTTTACGGGCGATTCACTTATAGGTGGGTCGCTTTTTTGTATGCAGGAATGACTACGGAATGCAGGCGGCATACTATGTGGACAGGTCCTGGGAAAGCTCCCTGTTAAGACGGGAATGTTAAACCAGGATTTGGGGCTTGGGGATGAACAATCCCGAACTGCAGGGACTCATTGTGTCTTGAATAAGATCTGGAGGAGGATGGTTCATGAGTCGAAGAAGAAGAAGTGTCATGTCGGAGGAACTGAAGTACGAGCTGGCGAAGGATCTGGGTTTCTATGATACCGTTCAGCAGGAAGGCTGGGGCGGAATTAAAGCCAAGGATGCCGGTAACATGGTGAAACGAGCGATTCAAATGGCTGAGCAAGCAGCGCGTAAATCATAATCAGGTTCATCCAGTTTGGAGAGCGGGGCAATTCTCAGGAATCACCCCGCTTTTTCCCCATAGATGTGGAATACAAATGACTTGACAGCCCCATTTTGATATAATATGTTAAGTTGTCTTAGGGAAAAGGTGAGGACGGGTGAACGTCTTGAAAATTTACGAAAAAGCGCCTGCTAAAATTAATTTGATGTTGGATGTTCTACATAAAAGAAGTGATGGATTTCATGAAGTTGAAATGATCATGACGATGGTTGATCTGGCGGATCGACTGGAGATGTCGGAACTTCCTCGAGATACAATTGTCATCTCAAGCCAAGCGGGTTATATTCCGCTGGATGAGAAGAATCTGGCCTTTCAGGCGGCAAGACTAATTAAAGAACGTTACAACGTGCGTACAGGGGTCCACATTCATCTGGATAAAAAAATTCCGGTAGCTGCTGGCCTTGCCGGCGGTAGCAGTGATGCAGCCGCAACGTTGCGTGGATTAAACCGTCTATGGCGGCTGAATATACCGGATCAGGAGTTGCAAGAGCTTGGTGCAGAACTGGGCTCGGATGTTCCGTTCTGTATTACAGGCGGCACTGCACTGGCAACAGGGCGGGGGGAGAAGTTAACCCCGATTCCTAATCCGCCTCAATGCTGGGTTATTTTAGCCAAACCCCCAATCAATGTGTCCACAGCAGATGTATATGGACGATTCCGCAGTGACAAGATTGTTCGGCATCCAAGTGCATCCCGAATGGAGCAGGCGATTCGCAGCCAATCCTTTACAGAGGTGTGTAGTCAGCTGGGTAATGTGCTGGAGGATGTGACGCTCAAGCTGTATCCGGAAGTGCAGCATCTCAAAGATGCGATGATTCGTCTTGGAGCAGACGGAGTGTTGATGTCTGGGAGTGGACCAACGGTATTTGGACTTGTGTCCAAAGAAGCCAAAGTTGCACGTATTTATAACGGACTTCGGGGGTTCTGCAAAGAGGTATACGCTGTACGGTTGTTAACGTAAATTTACTATTTATAATGTACAAACACGTATAAAGGTGGTATATTTTTAAATAATTATTCGGATTTGGATGTTTCCGTGATCGTGAGGATGGATCTCTGTGAAGAAGTTAAAACGAAGCGCAAGGCTGGTTGAAATGACGCAATACTTATTATCCAGACCACATACGGTGATTCCGCTCACCACATTTGCCGAACGTTATGGTGCTGCCAAGTCGTCCATTAGCGAGGACCTGGCTATTATCAAGGAAGTGTTCGAAGAAGGTGGGTCGGGAGAACTGCATACGCTGGCAGGAGCTGCTGGTGGGGTCAAGTGGATTCCGAAAGTATCGGAAGAACATGCTCTTGCTTTTGCTGAGCGGCTGTCTACACAGCTTGCGCAGCCGGATCGGATTTTACCGGGAGGGTATCTGTATATGTCAGATCTTCTTGGACAGCCGGCCCTGATGAATGAAGCGGGCAAAATCTTTGCAACGGCTTTTGGCGATATGAATATTGATGTAGTCATGACGGTGGAAACCAAAGGCATCCCGCTAGCTTATGCGACTGGAGCCCAGCTTAACCTTCCTGTTGTACTCGTTCGCAGGGACCATCAGGCTACGGAAGGATCGGCCGTAAGTATTAATTATGTATCGGGATCGCACAAAAGTCTGCATACCATGTCCCTATCTCGCCGGGCGATGAAAGAGCATTCCCGTGTACTGATCGTGGATGATTTCATGAAAGCCGGAGGTACCGTTCAAGGCATGATTGATCTGCTTGCTGAGTTCAATGCAACGGTGGCGGGAGTTGGCGTGTTGGTGGAATCGGGTTCTGTAGATTCAGAGGAGCGTCTGCTGACGGATTATGTATCTCTCGCGAAGCTGACAGCGGTTGATGCCAAGAGCAGACACATTTCTGTCTCGCCGGGTAACTATTTCGACCTGTAGAATAATGACGAATTACATGTCGGGAAAGGTTCTTTTCCATCGACCTGGCACTAACGTTGTCGAATTGTGTATTAAATAAAAAAATTCCTGAAATTAGGATATTTTTATGGTCGTGAAAAGAAGGAGTTCGTATAGGCTGTGTGGAATTATACACCAAGTTCTGATGGAAAAAGGTGGTGAACACACACATGCAAATTACGGATGTCAGACTCCGCCGCGTTAACTCGGAAGGGAGAATGAAAGCTATCGCATCCATTACCATCGATAACGAATTCGTCGTTCATGACATTCGTGTCATCGATGGTAACAACGGAATGTTTGTTGCAATGCCGAGCAAGCGGACTCCTGACGGAGAGTTCCGTGATATCGCCCACCCGATCTCTTCTGGTACGCGTGAGAAGATTCAGGCAGCAGTATTAACTGAGTACGATCGTGCAGCTACTGAGGAAGAAGTCATTGAAGAAGGTGCCTGAGAACATTATTGGGGTTCGAAGGAAAAGAGAGCCATGTCTTATGGCTCTCTTTTCTTTTTGATCGGAATAAGATATATTCAGTATTGAGTTTATTCAAAAGAGAACCGGAGCGCATCCTGCGTTCGGTAGCAGAGCGGCATCTTAGGAATCGTGGGATTCAGTTAAGCTCACAGGTACACGGCGTTACTTATGAGGTCATGGTCCACTCGTGACTATGTTGTTACGCGTGATTACAGAGACAGCAGGCGATGAACAAGACCGGCTTGAAGCCGGCTGAATGATTCTCATTGGAGATGAATGTGTAAGGAATTCAATGGGGTTTTCAGAACAGGAGGTCGTTAATTTTGAAACGCATGGCAATTGTTCTAGCCGCAGGGCAGGGCAAACGAATGAAATCCAAATTGTACAAGGTACTGCATCCCGTATGCGGTAAACCGATGGTCGGACATGTGCTGGATGCAGCGCTTCGCGCAGGCGTTGAACGCAGCGTAGTTGTTGTCGGACATGGGGCCGAAGCGGTGCAGTCATTTTTAGGTTCCAGAGCGGAGTACGCTCTTCAAGCGGAACAGCTCGGTACTGGTCATGCCGTGAAACAGGTCAAATCCCTGCTCGGTAATGAACATGGGTCAACGATTGTAGTCTGTGGCGACACACCTCTCGTTACCAGCGAAACGTTGGAAGGTCTGATGAAGTTGCATGAGGAAAGTGGCGCAGCCGCTACAGTACTCACAGCTGAGCTCGATAATCCTAAGGGATACGGACGCGTAATCCGCGGGCAGGATGGTTCCGTACAGCGTATTGTTGAACAAAAGGATTGCACACCGCAAGAAGATGCCGTAAAGGAAATTAATACAGGCACGTATTGCTTTGACAATGCAAAGCTGTTTGCGGCACTGGAGAAGGTTACGAACCAGAACGCGCAGGGCGAGTATTATCTGACAGACGTTGTCGGCATTTTCAAGAGCGAGGGCGAAGTCGTCGAAGCTTATATGTCTGACGATATCGCGGAGTCCATTGGAGTTAATGACAGACTTGCTCTTTCACAAGCAGAAGCATATATGCGGGAACGTCTGGCTGTGCGCCATATGTTGAACGGGGTAACGATTATTGATCCTTCATCGACATATATCGGAGCAGATGTTACGATTGGAACAGACACTGTGCTGTATCCGGGAACCGTTCTTAAAGGCACTACTTCGATTGGTGAAGCATGTCATATCGGTCCTCATGCAGATATTGAAGACAGTATCATCCAAGATGGTGCTGCGATTAAACATTCGGTGCTATCCCAGGCAGAAGTTGGTCCTGATGCAACCGTAGGTCCTTTTGCCAATCTGCGCCCTGGCACCAAGTTAGGTCGTAACGTAAAAATTGGTGACTTTGTTGAAGTGAAAAATGCTACAATTGATGAAGGATCTAAAGTGTCACATCTCAGTTATATCGGGGATGCGCAGGTAGGTAAGAACGTAAATGTTGGTTGCGGGGCAATAACGGTCAATTATGATGGATATAATAAAGCTATAACAACCATTGAAGATGATGCTTTTGTAGGTAGCAACGTTAATTTGATCGCACCGATTACGGTTGGTAAAGGCGCTTATGTCGTTGCAGGCTCTACCGTAACACATTCCATTCCTGAGAATGATCTGGCGATTGCTCGTCCACGTCAGGAAAACAAAGCAGGTTATGCGGAGAAAATCCGCGGACGTGCAAAAGCCAAGAAACAAAACGCCAAACCCGAATAAGGGGTTTTGATAACCAATTGCCTCCCGTTACCCGGGAGGTGCCGACATGTCGCAGACGCTTATAGATTCCAATGAACCAGCACGGAGGGTTTTTATTTTATGACTTATTTTGACTCGAAATTAAAAATATTTACTTGCAATTCTAACCCCAAGCTTGCTCATCAAATTGCTGATTATATCGGGATTCCTATGGGTGAATCTCATACAACCAGCTTTAGTGATGGCGAGATTCAAGTGAAACTCTCCGAGAGTGTTCGTGGCTGTCACGTATATATCGTGCAGTCAACTTGCTTGCCGGTTAATGACAATCTGATGGAAATGCTGGTCATGATTGATGCATTGAAACGTGCATCGGCCAAAACAATCAACGTAGTTATTCCGTATTACGGCTATGCGCGCCAAGATCGCAAAGCACGTTCACGTGACCCGATTACGGCAAAGCTGGTTGCCAACCTGATTGAAAAAGCAGGCGCAACACGTGTAATCGCAATGGATTTGCATGCGATGCAGATTCAGGGATTCTTCGACATTCCAGTCGATCATCTGCTGGGTGTGCCGATTCTGGCGCAATATTTCCGCTCGAAACAGATCGAAAACCCGGTTGTGGTGTCACCTGACCACGGTGGTGTGGTTCGTGCGCGCAAACTGGCTGATTTCCTGAATGCACCGCTTGCGATTATCGACAAACGTCGTCCTGAGCCGAACGTCAGCGAAGTTATGAATATTATCGGTAATATCGAAGGTAAAAC
Source organism: Paenibacillus cucumis (ex Kampfer et al. 2016) (assembly GCF_019748695.1). Taxonomy (NCBI): domain Bacteria; kingdom Bacillati; phylum Bacillota; class Bacilli; order Caryophanales; family Paenibacillaceae; genus Paenibacillus; species Paenibacillus cucumis (ex Kampfer et al. 2016). The sequence continues at coordinate 23,707 of NZ_JACLIC010000022.1, forward strand.
AGCGATTCTGATAGATGACATCATTGATACTGCCGGAACAATTGTACTGGGAGCGAATGCTCTCATGGAAGGCGGCGTGAAGGAAGTATATGCATGCTGTACTCACCCGGTATTGTCTGGCCCTGCGATGGAACGTTTGGAAAATGCACCGCTGAAGGAAGTCATCGTGACGGATACAATTCCAATTACACATGCAAATCCAACAAGCAAACTTAAAGTGCTTTCTGTAGCACCATTGCTTGGGGAAGCCATCATCCGGGTTCATGAGGAATTGTCAATCAGCAAGCTGTTTGAAATTGAATAGGATGTCTGCATAAAGTAGTAGAGGGGTTACGTCTTCCGGTTGAACGGAAAATGTAACCCCTGTCGGCGTGCCGTTTTTAATGTGATAGAAAACCGCCTGGCGCATTAATATCCCGGGCGGGAAATAAAACGGAAGCGGCGTCTGTGAAAGAGTGTATCGGCAATTTCGACAAATTGACTATCGAAACGGGTAATCACACCAATCTCGATATGGGTATCACGGTCGTACACCTGCACAGGCACGTGATGTTCCAGATGATAAATAAAGTCACTATGTTGAGTCAGTTGTCCGTTATCTTCGCGCAAAACCCGCTCACCTTCCTGGGTGGATAAATGTTCAATACGTACTTTCCTGATATTATATGAAATATAACATTCGAAGTCTATGCCTCACCTAATGGATGCTCGAAGGAGGGAACAAGATGAAGTGGATTGTCGGACTTGGGAATCCAGGTTCAAACTATGCCAAAACCCGGCATAATATCGGTTTTATGGCACTGGATCGATTGGCAGATCGCCATAACATTTCGGTTACACAGAACAAGTGTAAAGCACTGATCGGAGAAGGCAACATTGGAGGCGTCAAAACAGTACTGATCAAACCGATGACCTATATGAACCTCTCGGGTGAATCGGTACGAGCTTACATGGATTTTTATAAAGTGAACCTGGAAGATCTAATCGTTGTATACGACGATATGGATACAGAAATAGGCAAGGTAAGATTGCGTTATCAGGGTAGCGCCGGTGGACATAATGGAATCAAGTCCATTATTCAGCACACAGGTACACAGCAGTTCAACCGGGTTCGTATGGGGATATCAAGGCCTGATCCGGGACATGCCATTGTAGACTACGTACTGTCAACGTTCATGAAGAAAGAAAAAGAAGCGCTGGAGCAGACGATTGAGCAAACATGTGATGCACTGGAATATAGTTTGACGAATACGTTCGAGCAAACGATGGCGAAATTCAACGGCTGATGCATTCCAGTAATATGGCATTTACACTGAAAAAAAGATTAAAGTGACGACTTTGATTCGGACAACCTGGGCATACTGGATGTATAAACCATGTTCAGGAGGCATAACTATGTCAGTGAATTATGTATGTCGGCATTGCCGTACCTTTATTGGCCAGATTGATTCGGCTAAAATTACGGAAGCACAGCTCGGTTTTCATTTCTTGACCCCCGACGAGCGGAGGGATATAATAGCGTATAATTCCGGTGGTGATGTTACCGTTCGGATTACATGCGATTATTGTAAGGAAGCGTTGGAACACAACCCCGAGCTGAGCCTGCTTGCAAATCCGCTCCAGTAGCTATTGCCTGTAGGGATTTAATTAATCTATTGAATGGATAAATGTTGAAAAATGACAGAGAGGATGACCGCGGTTACAGCGGTTTGCCCTTTTTATAGCCTTGGCAGCCTGCTGAGGCTTCTTTTCAGTTGGGACAGAATCAAGGGTGTATTCAACTTTGTAATAGAACTCAGAGTGGTCCTGTAGGAACAGATGTGGAAATATTTGGAGTAATCCTTTATGATGAAACAGGACAAAAAGGAATAAGTATCCAGTTTTAAAAAAATTCCAATGACCGAAGATGCTGCACATCGATGTGCAATAATCTATAATCAAGAAAGTTATAAGAGAGGTGCCCCTTTTGTTACAAGCACTCATACAGGCTTTTTCCAAAGATCCGGACTTTGCGTCCATTACAGCCGGGGTTAAATCCGGCATGAAGGAGCAATTGGTTTCGGGCCTATCCGGTTCGGCTCGTCAGATCATGCTGGCTACGCTGCACCAAGAGATGGATCGACCACTGCTCGTCGTGACACATAATATGTTTGCCGCACAAAAAATAGCGGAAGATTTACAGGAAGCGCTTTCATCAGATCAGGTGTTGATCTATCCTGCGAATGAACTTGTTGCTGCTGAGGCAGCGGTATCTAGTCCGGAGACACTTGCTCAGCGCATTGAAGTATTGGTTCGTTGCGCCCAGGGTTTCAGGGGCATTGTTGTCATTCCTTTTTCAGGGGTAAGACGTTATGTTCCGCTCCCGGAAGTCATGGCAAATGCACATATCCAGATTAAGCAAGGCAGCACGCTTCAACTGGATTCGTTCTTGCTTGAGATGGTAACGCTTGGCTATGAACGGGTTGAGCGAGTTGAATCTCGCGGAGAGATGAGTGTACGTGGAGGCATTATCGACTTCTATCCAGTGACTTCATCGATTGCATATCGGGTGGAGTTATTTGACGACGAAATCGATTCCATTCGTACATTTGACCCTGCGGATCAGCGTTCCATTGAACGGATAGAGGAAATTACTGTTTTGCCATGTAAAGAATTAATCGCTGATCAGGAGCGTATGGAGAAGGCAGCGGATACGGCGGCAATTTTGCTTGAACAGCAGCTGGAGAAAATGACGGATCGCCAGGCCAAGTTGCGCCTTCGGGAAGAGATGCATCGAGAGATTGAGTTGCTGCGTCAGCATGTCTACTTTTCAGAAATGTACAAATACATCTCCCCGCTTTATCCTGAAAATAAAACGATTTATGACTATATGCCAGAAGATACCATTCTAGTGATGGATGAGCCGGCGAGATTGTCGGAAACCTCGAAACAACTGGACAGAGACGAATCGGAGTGGAACTTGCATCTGATGCAAAATGGTAAAACCTTGCCGGATCTGCCGTTATCGGCAGATGGGGATGATTTGCTCTATGAGCGTCCATTCCAGACCATCTTTATGTCGATCTTTTTGCGTCAGGTTCCGCATACCCAGCCACAGAATATTCTGAACTTTATCAGCCGGGGCATGCAGGATTTCCACGGACAGATGAACGTGCTGAAGGCGGAGATGGAACGCTGGCAGAAAGCCGGTGTTCAGGTGTTGATGCTTGCGAATGGTGAGGAACGGATGGACCGGATGCGCCGGGTATTGCAGGATTACGACATTCCTGAGCCGGAGATGCTGAATGGCAATTTGCAAACGGGATTCGAGATGCCGTCCATTCATTTGGCGGTGATCACAGAAGGTGAGATGTTCTCACAGAAGCAGCGTAAAGCCCGTAAACCGATTCGAAACATCGATAATGCCGAGCGTATCAAATCCTATAGCGAGCTGAAAGTGGGCGATTATGTCGTTCACCAGAACCACGGAATTGGTAAATACCTCGGGATTGGTACGCTTGAGGTTGCTGGTATTCACAAAGACTACATGCACATTCTGTATGCAGGCGGCGACAAATTGTCTGTTCCGATTGAACAGATTGATCTCATTCAGAAATATGTGGGTTCCGAAGAGAAGGAGCCGAAAATTTACAAGCTGGGCGGTAACGAGTGGACACGGGTTAAAAATAAGGTTCGTTCATCCGTTCAGGATATCGCCGATGATCTGATCAAGCTGTACGCAGAACGTCAAACATCTAAAGGCTATGGGTTCGACAAGGATTCCGCAGAGCAACAAGAATTCGAAGACATGTTCCCTTACGATGAGACACGTGATCAGATGCGCGCGATTGAAGAAATCAAAAAAGATATGGAACAAAACCGTCCCATGGATCGTTTATTGTGTGGAGACGTTGGTTACGGGAAAACTGAAGTTGCGATTCGGGCTGCATTTAAAGCGGCAATCGAGGGCAAACAGGTAGCGGTATTGGTTCCGACCACAATTTTGGCTCAGCAACACTATGAAACGTTCCGTGAGCGGTTCTCCGGTTATCCGTTTAACATTCATGTCCTTAGCCGATTCCGTTCCCGCAAGGAACAGAATGAGACCGCCAAAGGTATCAAAGCCGGTACAATAGACATTGTTATTGGTACACATCGCTTGCTGTCACAGGATCTGGTGTTCAAAGATCTGGGATTGCTTATTGTCGATGAGGAGCAACGTTTTGGCGTAACACATAAAGAGAAGCTCAAGAAGCTCAAAACCAACGTGGATGTGTTGACCCTCACGGCAACCCCGATTCCGCGTACTTTACACATGTCCATGTTGGGTGTACGTGACTTGTCCGTTATTGAGACACCGCCAGAGAACCGTTTCCCCGTTCAGACCTACGTGGTAGAGCATAGTCAGGCTCTTGTTCGTGAAGCGATTGAGCGTGAGTTGGCGCGTGGTGGTCAGGTATATTATCTCTACAACCGGGTACAAGGCATTCAGGAGATGGCAGCCGAAATCTCGGATCTGGTGCCAGAAGCCAAAGTGGGTGTTGGGCATGGGCAGATGACAGAAACCGAGCTGGAGAAGACGATTCTCGACTTCCTGGACGGAGAGTATGATGTACTGGTGAGCACGAGTATCATTGAAACAGGTGTGGACATTCCGAATGTAAATACACTCATTGTGCATGATGCAGACAAAATGGGACTTTCCCAACTGTATCAGTTGCGTGGAAGGGTAGGACGGTCTAACCGGATTGCCTACGCGTATTTCACATACCAACGGGACAAAGTGCTTACGGAAGTTGCCGAGAAGCGTCTGCAATCCATCAAGGAATTCACAGAGCTTGGTTCAGGCTTCAAAATTGCAATGCGAGACTTGTCCATCCGTGGGGCCGGTAACCTGCTCGGAGCAGAGCAACATGGCTTTATCGCCTCCGTCGGGTTCGATCTGTATTCACAGATGCTGGCGGAAGAGATCAACAAACGTAAAGTTACAATGCTGGGCGAAGAGCCTGTACCTTCCGATCAGTGGAATACAACGCTAGATCTCAGTATCGATGCCTACTTGCCATCGGATTATATTTATGACAGTATTCAGAAGATTGAGATCTATAAAAAGGTCGCAGTTATTGCTTCCTTCGACGATGCAATGGAACTGGAAGACGAACTGGTTGACCGCTTCGGTGATTTACCGGAAGCTGTAATTAATTTGATGGCAGTAGCCCGCCTCAAAGTGTATGGCAAAATCTATGGTATTGAGTCCATCACACAGCGTGGCGATGATCTTACAGTCAAGTTCTATGAAGGACGTGAACATGCCTTCGAGTTGTCAAAAATCGCACACATTGGAAATCAGTTCGAAAGACGTGTACAATTTGAACAAGGACCCCATATGCTGATTCATGTCAAAGGCAAGGGTCTTGGGGATAAGCAACTGATGGAGCTGGTAGAAAAGTTTCTGGAATCCATGAAGACTGCTTTTAAATCAAAGGGGGAACTAAAAGATGTTAGCAAAGTATAAAAAAGTGGGAAAAGTGCTGTCCGTAGGTATGGTAGCAGTACTGTCCCTGTCCTTGCTTGCTGCATGTGGCAAGAAGGAAGAAGCAAAAGCACCGGAATCAACAGATAAAAGTGCTGTTGTAGCTACGTATGATGGTGGCACAATTACAGCGAATGAATTCGACATGGAACAACGTGTCATGAAATTCCTCTATCCGGAATATGCACAAATGATGGAGATGGATGATTTTAAAGAATATCTCGTGAAGCAAGAGATTGCTTATGAATATTTGAGTGGCAAAGCAAGTGAAGAAGCCAAAACGGCTGGAGCCAAAACAGCATCTGAACAATTCGACAAAATGAAGGCTTCCGTGAAGGAAGAGCAATGGACTGAAATGTTAAAGACTCAGAAATTGACTGACCAAAACATTAAAGATTACATGACTCGTATTATGACGGTAATCAAAGATAAAGAAACAGGCGTAACCGAAGATGCCATGAAGGCAGAATTTGAGAAAAACAAAGATCAGTATACAACAGCTTCTGTACGTCATGTGCTGATTACTTTTAAAGATCCTAAAACGCAAAAAGATCGTAAAAAAGAAGACACGTTGAAGCTTGCAAAAGAAGTAAAAGCGAAACTGGATGGCGGCGCTGATTTTGCCGAGATTGCGAAAAAATATTCCGAAGATCCGGGATCTGCTGAAAAAGGTGGACTTTATGAAAATACACCTGTTGCGAATTGGGTAGATTCTTTCAAGGAAGCTGCAAAAACATTGCCGCTGAACAAAATCAGTGATCCGGTTGAAACAGAGTACGGTTATCACATCATGAAAGTGGAAGCACGTACGGAAGCAGATTACTCCAAGTTGACGGCAGAGCAAAAAGAGACACTGAAAAGCCAACTGGCGGCTGCTCAAATCGATACGTTTATGCAAAAAGAGCTGGATAAAATCATCAAAGAAGTGAAACTTCCAAAAACGGAGAAAAAAGAGGAAGGCACTACTGAAGGTTCGACAGGTACTGGTACAGAAGGCACGAAAACAGATGGATCAAAAACCGATTCTAAAGGTACGGATGCGAAAACAGATCAAGGTACAACAGGAACAGACAAAGATGCAAAAACCGAAGAAGGTACAAGCAGTAAATAGTTTGACTCACAGTGATTTTAACATGCGTTTCAGAGAAGCCTGAGAAGCTTGCTGAACCGGGTTATATTCACCGTAATATGGACAACCTATAACGAAGTACAGGGAGAACTACGGTTCTTTCTGTTGCTTCGTTTTTTGGTTTACATGGAGCGTAAACGACTGGAGATACAATTTTTATTACTTTATAAAAAAGTTAATTCACGATATTCCGCAAAGCATGTATAAGGATATGGGAACAGATGAATACTATGGTCAAGAAATCACACTAAACGTTCTGGGACTTTCCTCTACCCATTAAGGAACAGTAGTTGAAAAATCTTCTCGAGAAAGTGGGGCAACATGTAAATGAAAGCTACTGGTATTGTCCGCCGTATAGATGACCTGGGTCGTGTGGTCATTCCTAAAGAAATCCGTCGTACGTTGCGTATTCGTGAGGGAGATCCGCTTGAAATTTTTGTGGATCGGGATGGAGAAGTTATTCTTAAAAAATATTCGCCCATTGGAGAACTTGGTGATTTTGCCAAAGAATATGCAGAATCGCTGTATGAGAGTACAGGTCACGTTACGATGATTTCTGACCGGGATACCATTATCACGGTGGCAGGCGGATCCAAGAAAGAGTATTTGGATAAACAGGTTGGCAGCCTTGTGGAGAGTTGCATGGAAAACCGTAAGACAATTATGGAAGCAACCAATGGTACTTATGAGCTTAGCAAAGATCATGACGAGACGTTATCCTCTTTTGTTATCGCGCCAATTATCTCTGGTGGTGATCCCATCGGAACCGTTATCCTGTTCAACAAGGATGAATCCGTGAAGATGTCTCAGATGGAGACTAAAATGGCTGAGACGGCTGCTGGCTTCCTTGGCAAACAAATGGAACAATAGATAGCAGATGGACTCCTGTGAGCCTGAACCGGGCATACGGGAGTTTTTGCTTTTTACATATAAGTTGAACTATAAGTGTTTACACAAGTACTCCGATGACAGAATAAACTTTCAATCGCTGTTATCCCCAGATTTTTTTGGATTCCCTTTTCCAAAGGGGAAAATCCGGTGATAAAGGCGAGGCATATGCTTCCGATGCAGCTTTCTTTCAGGGAGGCTAGAGGTTTTGATCTGATCACAGGTTGTGGCTCAAAGGATGTTCGTATTGTGTGCCTTCTGGCAGGTATAATAGCAAAGGAAGCTTTATGCTTCGTTTGAATGCCAGAATACACATGGAAGGAACCGGGAAATTGATAAAACAGCCATCTTCAGGAACAAGGCTGCTACAGGGTGCTTTTATCCTTGGGCTTGCCGTCATTATCTCCAAAATCATTGGTGCTTTTCAAAAAATTCCTCTTCAAAATCTGGGGGGAGACGGTGTCTTTGGTATCTACAATACGGTCTATCCGTTATATATGCTCATTATTACGCTGGCTGCGGCTGGGTTGCCCTTGGCTGTATCCAAATTCGTAGCTGAACAGAATGCCCTCGGCAGACCAGACGAGAGCCGAAGAATTATACGATTATCTTCGATGTTGCTTGGCGGATTAGGTATGATTACCGCGATGGTGATGTATGGAAGTGCACCGTGGATCGCAGGTCTGATTGGAAATCAGCATGTGATTCCTTCCATCCGTGCAGCATCCCTGGCCTTGTTATGTGTACCGCTGATGACAGGTTTACGTGGATACTTCCAGGGGATGCAGCAGATGGTGCCTACAGCCGTATCTCAGGTGGTCGAACAGACGGTGCGGGTCACGGTCATGATTGTGGTGTTATTATGGCTGATCCGCCAGGATGCTTCGCTTGAAACGGTTGCTTCCGGGGCAATGTTAGGCTCGGTAGCCGGAGGATGTGCAGGGCTCATCGTCATGTTGGGATTCGTAAATAGACATCGGCGGAAAGAGCAGGAAGTACATTCGATGGATAGAGAGCCGATGTACACAGAAGATCGCAAGAAAAAGGGAGAGACAGTATGTGAAGAGTCTTTGGATTCAGGGGCAGATCGGCATACTGGAGTAGTGGAACATGATGTTGCAGTAGTTGGAGGAAGCGGTCAAGCTCGGAAGATCAGACGCTCAAATACCGAATGGATGCGTACTTTGCTTGTCTATGCCATTCCGGTTTGTCTTGGATCACTGGCAGTGCCCCTGATGAATCTGGTGGACACCTTTACCGTTCCACGTCTGCTACGCGGTGAAGGGCTGGATGATATGCAAACGATGGTATCCTTCGGCATATACAACCGCGGATTGCCACTGGTGCAGCTGGTGACGATGCTTGCCACGTCACTCTCGGTGCTGTTTATTCCGGCGATGGCCGAAGCGCGCCTGAAGGGCGGGCCAGAAGCCGTCAGGAAGCAAGCGGGCATGGCGCTGCGCTGGTTCTGGCTGATCGGTCTGGCAGCCTCTGCAGGACTTGCGGTGCTGGCAGACCCGATTAACCGCATGCTGTACGGGGATGCCGCAGGCACCGAAGCATTGCGGTATATGGCGCTGACGGCTGCAGGTAGCACCGTCAGCATCATCGCGGCGGCGCTGCTGCAAGGCCTCGGCGCCGTGCGTGCTCCTGCGTTCAGCATGCTGGCCGCAGCAGGCGTCAAGGTGCTGCTGAACGTCATGCTTGTGCCAGCGCTAGGCATCAGCGGCGCGGCACTTGCAGGTGCAGCCGCCTATATGCTGGCGGCTGGCCTGAATGTGGTGCTTCTGGCGCGGCTCACCGCCATGCGCCCTGCTCTTGGCGCCGTCTTGGCGAAGCCGGCGCTGGTGATCGCCGCCATGAGCCTGGCGGCGCTAGGCATGGCCTGGGCCGCCGAAGCAGTGCTCGGCGGCTTGGGCATCGCAGCCACGCATCGGCTGGCTGCGATGGGCGTGAGCCTGCTGGGCATTGCCGCAGGCGCAGCCGTGTTTGTGCTGGCCGCGGCCCGGACAGGGTTACTGACCGCCGCAGAGCTGGCGGCCTTGCCGAAGCTGGGGCCGCGTCTGGCGCAGCTGTTGCGCAGACTGCGTGTACTGCACTAGCCAAATCATAGTTGCTATAGTGTAAGTTGATGGAGGGCCAGTACGACTGAACAGCATGAAACAGCTACGCAGATGCAATTATAGGATATCGACAGATTCTGGTATAATACGTTTAATTATTGAGCGCCATCCTGTTCAGATAAAAAAGAGAGATGCTCATGCGCACATTGAAATGGTACATGAGTTAGAGGTCGCTCGGAAAAGCAGGATGGTTCGGATGGAGGTTAAGTGTAATGAGTGCAGCTTTGACAGTGGTAGGTCTTGGATCTGGAGATGCGGACCAACTGACTTTAGGTATTATTAAAAAAATGAAACATGCGGCTACATTGTATGTACGCACATTGGATCATCCTGTCTTGAATGATTTACAGCAGGAAGGGCTAGAGATGACGTCGTTTGACACAATCTATGAGTCCAAATCCTCCTTCCCGGAGGTTTACGATGAGATTGCGAACCAATTAATCGACGCGGCTCGTAGCGGCGATGCAGGCACCGAGATTGTCTATGCTGTACCAGGCCATCCAATGGTGGCCGAAGCCAGTGTACGACTTTTGAAAGAACGTTGTCCGCAGCAGGGCATTTCCTTACGTATTATGGGCGGAGAGAGCTTCCTGGATGAAGCCTTTATCCGACTTGGATTCGACCCTATTGAAGGCTTTCAACTGCTTGATGCAAGTAGCCTCAGCCCCGAATTGATACAACCCCAGCTGCATACGTTGATTGGACAAGTCTACGACGGTTTTACTGCATCCGATGTGAAGCTATGTCTAATGGAAGTATACCCGGATGATTATCCGGTGTTTGTGGGCCATGCACTTGGCGTACAAGATCAGGAAGTCATCCATAAGGTACCACTGCATGAGTTGGATCGTACCCCGGGATATGGCAACCTGTCACTGATCTATGTGCCGAAAAATACAGATGATGCATTACGCCGCCGTTCTTTCGCGCGATTGCACGAGATCGTAAACATTCTTCGCAGTCCGGGTGGCTGTCCATGGGATCAGGAGCAGACACATCAGTCGATTCGTAAAAACCTGATTGAAGAGACATACGAAGTGATTGAAACTATCGATGAGGATGACCCGGATCACATGAAAGAAGAACTGGGTGATCTGTTGTTGCAAATTATGTTGCATTCTCAGATGGAGGAAGAGGTTGGCACATTCAACGTATATGACGTTATAGAAGGACTTAATGACAAGTTGATTTTCCGTCACCCGCACGTATTTGGCGATAATCAAGCACAAGACGCGAATGAAGCCCTGCAAAACTGGGAACAGATGAAAGCAGAGGAGAAAAAACGTAAAGGCCAGGACGTAGAAAAAACTTCCGTACTGGACGGTATCCCCCGTGATCTGCCTGCACTTATGAAAGGATATAAGCTCCAGAAGAAGGCCGCCAAAGTTGGCTTTGACTGGGATGATGTGGAGGGCGTTTTTGCCAAGATCGAAGAAGAACTGGCTGAACTCAGAGAAGCGGTACAGCAAGGGCATGATGCAGAAGCACGCAAGCTTGAACTCGGTGATGTGTTATTTGCCACGGCGAATGTGGCACGTTTTATTGACACAGATCCGGAGGAGGCTCTTGCCGCCACGAACCGCAAGTTTGTGGCAAGGTTTCAGTACATTGAGGATCGGTTGCGTGAACAGGGCAAAACACCTGCGGAAAGTACGGTAGAAGAGATGGAACGGTTCTGGCAACAGGCAAAGAAGGCCGGGCTCTGATTTTACTGATTTGTAAAAATACCCAGACACCGTATTCCATCAGGCTCGGCAGTGTGTTATGATGATACGAACGTGTGTTCAGCATTATATTGAGTCTGGTGTTTGAAGAGACATCATATCGGGTACTGGACTAAGATGATTCTCTGTCATGCAACGGCATAAGTTAAAAAAAGTCGTTGGTCAAGGCAGGAATTTAGCATGAAAGCCAGAATACATGTGTAGTAACCGTGCGAGAATCAACTTGGTTATTTTAAAACAGCCAAGGCTCGCAGATACTTTTTTTTCAATTTGGGAGGCTTTTAACATGAACAAAACAGACCTGATCAACAACATTTCAAACAAAAGCGGTTTGACAAAGAAAGATGTCGAGTCCGTATTGAACGGCTTTTTAGGAGAAATTACAGATGCACTTGCCAGCGGAGACAAAGTACAATTGATCGGCTTTGGCACTTTTGAGACCCGCAAACGTTCTGGTCGTACGGGACGTAACCCACAAACAGGGAATGAGATTGTGATTCCTGAGTCCACTGTTCCTGCATTCAAAGCAGGTAACAAACTTAAAGAAGCTGTAAAATAATGCGTCTTGATAAATTCCTGAAGGTATCTCGGTTGATCAAACGCCGTACTGTAGCCAAGGACGTTTCTGAACAGGGACGTGTTCTTGTAAATGGACGGGAAGCCAAGCCCAGCGCTGCTGTAAAGGTAGGCGATGAGCTGACGGTTCAGTTCGGTCAGAAGCTAGTCACCGTGAAGGTGGAGCGTCTTGCTGAGAGTACCAAGAAGGATGAGGCAAGCAGCCTCTATACCTTGGTTAAGGAAGAGCCGATTGCCAAGGATAACGGGATGGATTGGTAACAGAAATTTCTGATACATCTTTAGATCATTTAAATGAAGCGTTCTCCCAGTAAAGGGAGGACGCTTTTATGTTTTTTCCCATAGACAAATGGAAAGATCAAAGAGACAGGAGTTCTAATCTGGGTATCTCATCCATAAGCTAGGTACAAAAGAAGGAGGGGTACATGCCATGGCTGAGCACGGAAAAGCTAAACAACACTATCTAAACATGCAAAATAGGAAACTGCTGGATCTAACAGGGGTTTCGAATGTGGAGAGCTTTGACAGTGAGGAGTTCTTGCTACAGACCGAACTTGGGCATCTGACGATCCGGGGGCACAATTTACATATCAAGAACCTGAGCCTGGAGGAAGGTCTTTTATCCATTGAGGGTACGGTTAGTTCACTTCAGTATCTCGATCCCGGTTCCCAGTCCAAAAACAGTAAAGGCCTGTTTGGCAAGATGTTCCGATGATTCTGGATGCGCAGTGGATCACACTGACCTGGATGGTGTTATCGGGAGTTGTGATGGGTGTAGCTTATGACAGTTACCGGGTACTGTCAGGACAGCTGCGATTTCCGAGGTGGAGCATCCACACGTTAGACCTGTTGTATTGGGTCGCTTCCGCACTGTTCGTTTTCCGGATGTTGTATGCCGGAAACCACGGACAGTTGCGGTTTTATGTCTTTTTGGGGCTGATTATCGGAGTTTGCTTCTATTTTTGGCTTTTAAGTGTTACAACCCAGCATTTTGTGGTAATGTTAATTAAACTCGCGAGAACACTCATCCAGTGGTGTGGACATATCCTTAACATCCTGATTGTTGTGCCAGCGAAGGGAATATACAGATTGGTTCGTGTAATATTTGGTTTCATCATCGCGATCCTGCTATTCCTGGGCAAGCTGGTGTTGCAATGTTTAATCCCTTTCGGCAAGTTGTTCCGCTGGATGTTTAGGCCGCTACTGAGATATTGGGTAACGCCTCGATGGATGATCCAAGCGGGTACAAGAATTGCAGCGATATGGAAACGCTGGTTTCAAGGAGGTCGTCCGGGGAATGAGTAGAACACCTGTGGGTAGTAAGAAGAGCCCAGCTAACCAGGGAAAATCTGCTGGTGCACGAAGGCGTCTGATGCTTTGGTTGACATTTGTTGCTGTATTCGCGATCTGGGCAGGATATACGTTTCTTGTACAGAATGCGCAAATTTCGGACAAGAGTGATTACTTGGCCACACAGCAAACTTCGCAGCAGGATACGCAGAAACAGCTCGAGCAGCTGAAGTATGAGGTCAGTCGGTTGAAGGACCCTGAATACATAGGACAGCTGGCACGAAAAAAAGGTTACTATCTTCCTGAAGAAACACCAATTCAGGTCGAAGGGTCAGGGAACTGATGGAATCCAGTCTTTTGCTAAGCAAGGTTTGTTTTCCATGAGTCTTATGCGCGTAAACCGGAAAAAATAGGCGTTACAATGGGGTAGTGCTCAGTTGACCTTGGTTTATGGCATAAGGTATAATTACATTTAGCACAGCATGATTTTGGCATTCAAAAAATCGGGTTGTATATTTTTAAGGGAGGATCATTTTATTCTATGGCAATTGAAGTGGGCACCAAGTTAGAGGGCAAGGTGACAGGAATCACGCATTTTGGAGCATTTGTGGATCTGTCAGGAGGTGTCACGGGTCTCGTTCACATCTCGGAAATCGCCGACAATTACGTCAAAGATGTCAACGACCACCTGAAGCTGAATGACCAAGTCACAGTAAAGGTTATCAACGTTGACAAAGACGGCAAGATCGGACTTTCCATCAAACAGGCTGTTGACAAACCGGTAGAGCAACAAACTCAATCCAGACCCCCAAGAGCTCCTAGACCGGAACGCAGTGGAGGAGATCGCGAACGATTCAGCGGCGGAGGCCCAAGTGGTGGCCAAGGTCGTGGTGGTGGCGGCGGTGGATTTAACCGTGACCGCGGAGGCCGTTCTTTCAAGCCCGCAGCAGGCAAACCTTCATTTGAGGATAAAATGTCACGCTTCCTGAAAGATAGCGAGGAACGGATCTCTTCGCTCAAGAAGAATACAGAAGGCAAACGTGGTGGCCGCGGCGCTAAGCGTGTGTAATCTGTTTCAACCTGATTTGAATATATAAGTAAAACCGTTAGCCTACTGGCTAACGGTTTTTTTGTGCTTATTTTATATAATCTGATGACCATTTCATATTTCGATGAAACATCGGCTAGGAGTTTATTTTTAGGTGAAACGCGACATGATTTCTTCATGATTTACATTGTGCAGGGGAGAATAAGAACATTTGTCGTCTCCCATTTTTTACCGACAGGTTTCCATGGCATTCTCCAGTTATTCTGCTCAGATCATGACGACACCCTCTAACTTCTCGTTCAAAATCAGACATGCCACCGTTCAACAGTTTGCTCAAAAATGCTGGAAAGCACAATAAGGCCGAGGGTTTCACACCATCGCGCCGCAGCGGTTTCTTTTGTCGTAAACTTTTTGAAGCTCGTCCAGCTATTCTGACAAACTATGTCTTCTATTCTATCTATAATCAGAACCATCGAGAGTGAAACACGAAATCAAATAATCGAATGGGGTGCCTTGAGCATGATGGAGAAGTGGAATGTCATTCAATTTCCGGGGATGAAAGCAGGCAAGGGGGGTGCTGCAGCTCGGGAGGAGCTGTCGGTACGTCTGAAACAGTGGCTGGGTTCCCGCAAGGCTGTCCAGGCTGTGGCATCTCGCAAGTGGGTGTTGCTACTTACTTTTATGGGGTTCTTATTGGGAAAGGCGATGATCCTCAATGAATTAACTCCTTTTGCGATTGCATACTTTGCCGTGATTGCTTTTATGCGCAGGGATTATATGATACCCGTTGGTGCGGCATTACTCGCAGGGAGTCTGTTTGCACCATTCCCGGTTTCGCTAATTGTAGCCTCTGAGATTGCCATCTTCTATCTGCTGTTCCGAGGGCTCGAGTCTTACGACCGTGCTGAATTATCTTATGCACCAGTGATGGTGTTTACGACAACTTTTATGGTGAAGCTATTCGCCGTTGTGATTGGGCCTTCGTTCAGTTGGTATGCGATGTTGATGCTCACCATGGATTCCGTGCTAAGTTTCGTATTAACCCTTGTATTCATTCAGGCTATCCCCATTTTTACGTATCGCAAAAAAAAGTTCAGCCTAAAGAACGAGGAGATTTTGTGTCTGATCATCCTGCTGGCTTCCGTGATGACTGGGGCAGTTGGGTGGACCATTCAGTCTCTTTCGGTGGAGCATATGCTTTCCCGTTATCTCATTCTCGTCTTTGCGCTGGTGGGCGGAGCCCCCCTGGGTGCATCGGTTGGAGTGATTACGGGGTTAATTCTGAGTCTCGCCGATATGTCTGCCGTGTATCAGATGAGTCTGCTTGCTTTTGCCGGGATGTTGGCAGGTATGCTTCGTGAGGGGAAACGTATGGGGGTTGCCCTAGGAATGTTGCTAGGTTCATCTATTCTATCGATTTACTTGGGCGGCCCAAGTGACGTGATGAATTCCTTGTGGGAGACGTGTGCAGCTATCGTCCTGTTTATGTTAACACCCAAAAGCATGTTCACAGCAATCTCCAAATACGTACCAGGCACACAGGATCATACCAAATCCCAGCATGAATATGCGAAACGCATTCGGGATATTACGGCGGAGCGAGTAACACGCTTCTCACAGGTATTCCGTCAGTTGTCACGCAGCTTCGATCAGATGTCCGGCACGGGGGAGCCGGTACATAAAGAAGGCGGGATGGATCACTTCATGAACGCGGTTGCTGAGGGTACTTGTGCGGGGTGCTTCAAGCGTGCGCAATGCTGGGATGCGAAGTTTATTCAAACGTATAGCTATATGACCGATGTGATGAGTTCCATTGAGACAAACCCGGAGATGTCAGGTGACCAAATTCCGGTGGAATGGAACCGGGTGTGTGCCAAACCGGAGGAGGTACTCGAAGTGATGCGTGCCCAATATGGCCTGCATCAGCATAATATGCAATGGAAACGCCAGATTATGGACAGCCGTCAGCTGGTTGCTGAGCAATTGTCAGGTGTATCACAGGTGATGGAGGACTTGGCCAAAGAAATTCAACGCGAAAGTGAGGAGATGGTACAGCAGGAAGAACAAATTCGGGATGCACTGGAGTCATTGGGACTATCTATTCATTCTATAGAAATTATTAATCTGGAAGCTGGCAATGTGGAGATTGAGATTGTACATGCATATACGAGAGGATTCGATGAATGCCGTAAAATGATCGCTCCGCTGATCTCTAACGTGCTGGACGAGCATATTGCTGTGTTGCATGAGACCATGACTGATCCCCGTCAGGGACTGGCAACCGTAACCTTCGGTTCAGCGAAGACATTCGAGATCACGACAGGTGTAGCTGCCGCCGCTAAAGGAGGCGATGTGATGTCGGGAGACAGCTTCAGCACTGTGGAACTTGGCAACGGTACGTTTGCAGTGGCACTTAGTGACGGGATGGGCAACGGGGAACGGGCTCGTATGGAGAGCAGTGCTGCATTAAATATTTTGGAGCAACTGCTTCAATCGGGCATGGACGAGAAATTAGCAATCAAATCTGTCAATTCTGTGCTGATGCTGCGTTCTCCAGAGGAGATGTATGCCACCGTAGATATGGCATTGATCGATGAATATACGGCAGAGACAACGTTTATGAAAATCGGTTCGACCCCAAGCTTTATTAAACGTGGGCAGGAGGTTATTCAAGTTTCAGCGAGCAATCTACCGATTGGGATCATTAAAGATATTGAGGTCGATTTGGTCACCCTTCAGTTACAGCCGGGTGATATCTTGATCATGATGACGGACGGCATCTATGATGCTCCAGGATATGCAGTCAATAAAGAGCTATGGATGAAACGACTTATTCAGGAGATTCATACGGATGATCCGCAGGAACTCGCAGATTGCTTGCTTGAGAGTGTTATTCGCTATCAGCAGCAAGAGATTTTGGATGACATGACCGTCGTGGTTGGCAAAGTTGAACATTATCGCCCGGAGTGGGCCACCTTACGTGTGCCTGGTATTAATCGTATGGAGCGTCCTCGCACCGTAAGTTAAACCTATGCGAATCCGTTTGAACTCTCTTCAATCTGGCAATGCTAGTCATAGAGTTGGAGAGTACGAAAAACGGAGGGATATCGGATGAAACAAATCTTATTGATCACTGACGGTTGTTCCAATGTGGGGGTAAGCCCGGTACTGGCAGCGGCTGAGGCACGGGAAGAGGGGATTACAGTCAATGTCGTAGGTGTAATTGATTATGGCACGATTGGCGAGCTGGGTAGTCGGGAGATTGAGGATATTGCGAGAGCTGGCGGAGGCATCAGTCAGACTGTAGGCACAAGACAGCTTGCCCATACGATGCAGATGATGACAAGAAAAACAGTGGTTCAGACCATTCAACAGGCGGTTAATAGAGAGTTAACACAAATTTTGGGAGAGAAGGGGACCAAGACAGTAACGGATCTGGAACCATCCCAGCGCTCGCAGGTTGTGGAAGTGATTGACAATCTGACGGAAAATGCCGCCCTGCAGGTCACACTTCTGATTGACGTCAGTGCTAGTATGAAACCGAAGCTGGCAGCAGTAGAAGAAGGGATTCGGGATTTGATGTTAAGCCTGCAGGCACGAGTAGGCAAAAGTCGGTTATCTGTATTTCATTTCCCAGGCCGCCACAGCGGAGAGGATGCAGTAATGGATATCGACTGGACCGATGATCCCGGGCGTGTTCGTTCTTTGTTCGGACGGTTGCAGACAAAGGGGGCAACGCCGACAGGCCCTGCAATTCAGAAGGTGATTGATTTTTACCGTTATGGTACACTGGAGGAACAGCAGGAAATAGAAGGGAACTATCGCATTGAAAGAGAAGGGATGCTCGGTGACAACGTTGTCTGATGCCTCTTTCCCGCCAGGAACCGTCATTACGGGGAAATGGAACCGAAGTCGGTATACGATTCGAAAGTTGCTGGGCAGAGGCGCCAATGGGGTTGTTTTCCTCGTCCAGCGTGGAGAGAATGGCAGACATTATGCGCTCAAAATGGGATTTGACCCGGTTGATTTGCAATCGGAGATCAATGTACTCAAATCATTTCAATTACAGCGTAATCATGAAGCCCTTCGGCAGAGCGGCATTCCTTCCTATCTTAAAGATGTGGATGATTATGCCGTTCGTGGACGGGATATTCCTTTTTATGTGATGCGCTACGTTCGGGGTGAGGCTCTCCATCATTTCATTCGGCGTCAGGGAACAGACTGGACACTGCTGGTTGGATTACGATTGTTGCAGAGACTCGCTCAATTACATCAGGCAGGCTGGGTATTTGGCGATCTCAAACCTCAAAATGTACTCGTGTCGGATTACGGTCATGTCGAGCTGATTGATTATGGCGGGGTAACGTCCATTGGACGAAGTGTTAAACAGTTCACGGAATGGTATGACCGGGGATTTTGGAATGCAGGTAGCCGAACTGCGGATGCTACATATGATGTGTTTGCCTATGCGCTTTTGATGATTCACATTTTGGAAGCGGACGCGCTGAAGTCTTTGGCTGCAGATGGCCTCCCACAATTGCGGAATGTGAGTCAACTTGTGATGTTGGTGGAAAAAAGCGAACGGCTGGCCCCTTTTCGTGAATGGATTATAGTGGCCCTACGGGGACAATTCCAGAATGCAGACCATGCTGCAAAATCGTGGAAGGAATTAATGGCACGTCCTACACAGATGCGCCGGCGTTCCAGAAGCAGCACACCGCGATGGCTGAAAAATGCATTTGCTCTATCGGTAATTCTACTTATCGGTGTACTTATCTATGCACTACGTTTTTGATGTTGGGCGTGCATATACATAACGCAAGGAATGAGGAACAGGTATGGAAGCTTCACGCTGGGAGACACTGGTGGATAACGTACTGGATGCAGCGGAAGAGCATCAGTTATGGGTTCCCGGAGACCGGATTGTCATCGCTGTATCGGGCGGGCCGGATTCGGTAGCTTTTTTGCATATCATGCATGAGATCAGCAAGCGACATGTGCCGCTTGAATTGATCTGTGCCCATGTACATCATGGATTTCGGACGGAGTCGGATGAAGAGGCCCGTCAGATGATGGATGTGGCACGTCAGCTTGGCCTTGCATTTGAGTGGGTCAAAGCCGATATACCTTCCTATATGAAACAGACAGGTCAGGGTCCACAGGAGGCAGCGAGGAACCGGCGTTACGCCTTTTTGCATGAAGTGGCTGACAAATATGGGGCAGCAAGTATTGCCTTGGCACATCATGCCGATGATCAGGCCGAGACTGTTATGCTTCATTTGCTCCGAGGTAGCGGGCTTTCGGGGCTGGCAGGTATGAAGTTCAAACGTCGTGAAAAAAATGTGGAACTTATCCGTCCATGCCTTCGTATAAACAAGACAGACCTTGTAGAAGCTTGTATTACACAGGGTTTTACTTATTTTCATGATGAGAGTAATGATCAACGAAAATATCGGCGTAATGCGATTCGTCTGGATGTGCTTCCATTTTTGGGGCAATATAATGGACAACTCACGCCGTCACTGAATCGACTTGCCGAAATTGTGGGTGACGAAGACGATTTCATGGAGCAGAGTACTCATGACACATACAGGTGTCTAGTGCAGGTGAACGGCGGAAGGCAGACCTTTGAGGTGCCTTCCTTCTTGAAGTTACATGTCGCTTTACAACGAAGGTTGATTAAACTAATATTGAATTATCTGCCTTTGGACAGTGATTTTGTCGACTTTACCCGTATTGAAACTATTCGGCGCAAGGTCATGGAGACCGAGGTGACGACCTGGAGCCTGGATATAGGACAGACACTCGTATGTGCCCGGGAGTATGATCTGATTTCTTTTGGCGAACGGGCAAGTGCACAGGGTCAATCTTACGAGTATCGTCTTGCACAATGGAGCGGAACTTATGAGCTTTCACTCACCGAGATTAACCGATATATCCGGTTGATGCCGATGAGTCCCGAAAACTATCATGTACCGGAATCGGCTGATCAGGCCGCATTTGATGCGAATGGGCTTCAGATGCCGCTGGTTGTACGTTCACGGTTACCTGGAGATACCATGAAGGTAATGGGATTAAACGGGAGCAAAAAGGTGAAAAATATTTTCATCGACGAGAAGATTCCCCCATCTGTCAGACCACGCATTCCTGTGGTTTGTGATGGAGCAGGCAATGTCATCTGGTTACCGGGTGTTCGCCGGTCCGATATGGCTCCTGTCAGGGAGAGCACTTCCGCAATCCTGTACATGACTGTAGGCGATTCAGCGATTCAGGGGTAGTGGTTATGGTTCAGGTAAGGCTTTCATAGTATAACTTAGGAGGTTCGCACAGTTGCAGAACGACATTCAAGAAGTATTGATCAGTGAAGAAGAAATTCAGAGTAAGGTTAAGGAATTAGGCGCAACACTTAGTGCCGATTATGCTAACCGGAACCCTTTGGTCATTTGCGTGCTCAAAGGTGCGTTTATATTTATGGCTGATTTGGTTAAGAACATAACGGTACCGGTTGAGATGGATTTTATGGCCGTATCCAGTTATGGTGCATCTACCAAGTCATCCGGTGTTGTCAAAATCATCAAGGATCTCGATGTATCCGTTGAAGGACGTGAAGTTCTGATTGTCGAAGATATTATCGACAGCGGACTGACCCTCAGCTATTTGATTGAATTGTTGGAAAACCGCGGTGCTGAAACCGTACGTGTGGTGACATTGTTCGATAAACCATCCGGCCGTAAAGTGGAACTGGAAGCTCACTACACGGGCTTTGATATCCCTGATGCGTTCATCGTGGGGTACGGTCTGGATTATGCCGAGCAATACCGGAATCTTCCTTATATCGGGATTCTGAAACCAGAAATCTACACAAGCTGATATCTAGTAAGGCCGAAGCCTTGAGCTGTTCTTGGCTTCTATTGAGAAGCCATGTCGGGCTATGTTAAAATAATTAAAGTGTCTCGAGAGGAGGTAGGGGATGAATCGGTTCATCCGGAATTCTGGTTTTTATTTGATTCTTTTTTTAGTTGTGGTGGGTTTAGTTAGATTTATCACAGATGGAAACGATGTTATAGAAAACCCTAGATATGATCAGTTTCGTGCTGAGGTTAAAGCCAACAATATCGCCGAAGTGACTGTTCAATTCAATGGTCAGACATATCTCGTGACCGGCCGATACAAACAAGCACCTGATGGGGCCAAATCAGAAAATTTCTCAACGTATATTCCTCCTACGGATGAGGCAATTACCGAACTTGTAGCTGCAAGTGAAGCTAACAAATTTGAATATCATCAGGAACCAATGAAAGGTGACAGCATCTGGTTGACGTTGCTGACTTCCTTTATTCCTTTGATCATTATGTTCCTGCTGTTCTTCTTCCTGTTTAATCAGGCTCAAGGCGGCGGCGGTAAAGTAATGAACTTTGGTAAAAGCCGTGCTCGCCTCTACAATGAAGAGAAGAAGCGCGTTACATTTGAAGATGTGGCGGGTGCAGACGAGGAGAAACAAGAGCTTGTTGAAGTCGTAGACTTCCTCAAGGACCCTCGGAAGTTCGCAGCCGTTGGGGCACGTATTCCGAAGGGCGTATTGCTCGTAGGTCCTCCAGGTACAGGTAAGACATTGCTTGCTCGTGCTGTAGCCGGTGAAGCAGGTGTACCATTCTTCAGCATTTCCGGTTCCGATTTCGTTGAAATGTTTGTCGGTGTCGGTGCATCACGTGTACGTGACTTGTTCGAAAATGCAAAGAAAAATGCGCCTTGTATCATCTTTATTGACGAGATCGATGCAGTAGGACGTCAGCGTGGTGCTGGTCTGGGCGGAGGTCACGACGAGCGTGAACAGACCCTTAACCAATTGCTCGTTGAAATGGACGGATTCGGTGCAAACGAAGGTATTATCATCGTTGCCGCAACGAACCGTGCAGACATTCTGGACCCTGCGTTGTTGCGCCCAGGCCGTTTTGACCGTCAAATTACAGTGGATCGTCCAGACGTCAAGGGCCGTGAAGCTGTACTGAAAGTACACTCCCGTAATAAACCGCTCACGAAAGATGTGAAATTGGACATCATCGCGAAGCGTACAACAGGTTTCTCGGGTGCAGACCTGGAGAACTTGCTGAATGAAGCGGCATTGCTCGCAGCACGCCGTAACAGAAAAGATATTTCCATGCGTGAAGTGGATGAGGCGATTGACCGAGTCATCGTTGGTACGGAGAAGAAAAGCCGTGTCATCAGTGATCGGGAGAAACGCATTGTTGCTTATCACGAAGCAGGCCATACCATTGTAGGATACTTCCTGGAACATGCTGATATGGTACATAAAGTGACCATCATTCCGCGCGGACGTGCGGGTGGATATGTAATCATGTTGCCAAAAGAAGACCGTATGCTCGTTACCAAACAGGAGTTGCTGGATAAAGTAACCGGACTTCTCGGAGGTCGCGTGGCGGAAGAATTGTTTATCGGTGAGATCGGTACCGGTGCATACAGTGACTTCCAACAAGCGACAGGTATCGTTCGTAGCATGGTTATGGAATACGGTATGAGTGAGAAACTGGGTCCAATGCAATTCGGAAGTTCACAAGGACAGGTATTCCTTGGACGGGATATCGGTCATGAACAGAATTACTCGGATTCCATCGCATATGAGATCGACCAAGAGATGCAACGCTTTATTAACGACTGTTATGAGAAGTGTAAAGCTCTCCTTACCAAACATACAAGAGAGATGCATCTGATCGCTGAAACACTGCTTGAAGTGGAGACACTGGAAATGGATCAGATCAAGCAATTGATTGAAACAGGTTCCTTGACACCAAAAGCAGAAGGCGATAACTCAGGAGAAGGTACGCCAAATGAAGGCGGCGAGCCAATCATTGATAACATCGGTGATGTTCGCGTTCGCATTCAAGGCAAAGATGAAACATCTGAGCCACCAGCTGGAGATATTCCAAACGAAGCTCCTGACCTGGATAAGGGCAGCAATGATCCGAATGATGGTGGCTCAAAGCCAACATCTTAATATGTAACATGTCTGGTCATGTGACCGGAATGAAAAGAGAGCCCTTGTGGCTCTCTTTTTTTTGTAGGATTTATTCAAGATCAGAAGAAACAGATAATCAAGAGCTATATGGCGAACCGGATAGCATAAGGGGGAAAAGGCAGTATATCCTGCCTTTTTTCATTTATTGACAGAGTCGTGAACGTTGTGTACATTAGTTGTTAAACCGCTTGTGATTCGTTTCACCAGCGAACATAACGACATAGGTTAGTCCATGAAACAGCGCTTGACGCTGTCCCGATAAGGAGAGGATCACAGGTGGAAGCTCTGGCTTTAGAGCGCAAGGCTGAGATGAATCGTGAGCTGCGTGAGCGGCTGATGGAACTCAAGAAGGAACGTAATGCTATTATTCTTGCTCATTATTATCAACGTGATGAAGTACAGGAAGTCGCAGATTTCCGCGGAGACTCTTTCCTGCTGGCCCAGAAGGCAGCGCAAACAGATGCGGATGTTATTGTATTCTGTGGTGTTCATTTTATGGGTGAAAGCGCTAAAATTCTGGCTCCGGGCAAAACCGTTTTGATCCCTGATGAACGTGCCGGGTGCCCAATGGCAGACATGGTGAACGTGGACGGATTACGTAAGCTGAAGGCACAACACCCGAACGCCAAGGTAGTCACCTACATTAATTCCTCGGCTGAGATCAAAGCAGAAACAGATATTTGCTGTACATCAGCAAACGCTGTTCGTGTAATCCAGTCTGTGGATTCCGAAGAAATCATCTGGGTACCGGACAAAAACCTGGGGCATTATGTACAGCAGCACACAGACAAGAAGATGATCATCTGGGAAGGTTACTGCAATACACACGATATGCTCACGGTAAAAGATGTTGTTGAGATGAAGGCTAAATATCCGAATGCTGAGTTTGTGGTGCACCCCGAGTGTCGCCCTGAAGTTGTAGAAATGGGGGATTTTGTAGGCAGCACAACAGCCATTTTGGAATATTGCAAGAAATCCTCCACTAAGGAATTCATTGTCGGCACGGAGGATGGCACAGGATATCAGCTTCGCCTCGACAGTCCGGATAAACAGTTCCATTTTGCGACCAAGTTCCTGGTATGTCCGAACATGAAGGTGAACAACCTGAAGAAGCTGGTCAAATGCCTGGAGACGATGAAGCCTCAGATCTATGTCCCACCGGCTGTTGCTGATAAAGCCAGAGAATCACTAGAGCGCATGTTACTGGTGAAGTAACATGCGTTACTCTTGCTCCGAGACAGGTGAATAAGATGATACCGCAATATATATATGATTTTGACCTCTCTGCGCTGCCAATGGTGGAGACCGATGTACTGGTGATCGGTTCAGGCATTGCTGGTTTGTTTACCGCAATTAAGGCTAGCGAACAGCATCGTGTTCTGATGATTACGAAGAAGTCTTTACTTGAGAGTAACACCAGATATGCGCAGGGCGGGATTGCGGCTGTTATTGCTGAAGATGATTCTCCTGCGTACCACTTGCAAGATACTCTTGTTGCCGGAGCCGGTTTGTGTCGATCCGAGGCAGTTGAAGTATTGGTTAATGAGGGCCCGGACGGTGTCAGAGAACTGATCCGTCTGGGAACATTGTTCGATCTGGAGAACGGCGAGTTGGCGTTGACGCAGGAAGGTGCGCACAGCCACCGCCGTATTTTACATGCCAATGGGGATGCGACTGGATATGAGATCGTAAGGGCACTCGCTGTTGAGGTTCACGAGCATCCAGGCATTGACGTTTGGGATGAGCACTTTGTGGTGGATTTGATTACGGATCGAGGAGAATGTATCGGTGCTCTGATTCTGAAAGAAGACGGCTCAAAGGTGTTTGTCAAAGCAAAAGCAACAGTGCTCTGCTCAGGCGGTGCGGGACAGCTGTATCGTTATACGACGAATCCGGATGTAGCTACAGCTGATGGGGTAGCTATGGCATACCGTGCGGGGGCTATAGTTCGTGATATGGAATTCATCCAGTTTCACCCGACATCCTTATGTTACCCGGGAGCACCCCGCTTCCTGGTATCTGAAGCGGTACGCGGGGAAGGTGCTTGCCTCCGCAACGTGAAGGGTGAACGATTCATGGAGAAATATCATGCCCAGCTTGAACTGGCACCCCGTGATATTGTAGCTAGAGCGATTGTCAGCGAGATGGAACTGACGAATAGTACCTTTGTTTACCTCGACATTACCCATGAGCAGCCGGAGATGGTGAAGCATCGTTTTCCTACCATTTATGAAACTTGTATGCGTTACGGTCTCGACATGACTACAGATTGGATTCCGGTTGCACCTGCCGCGCATTATATGATGGGCGGAGTAAAGACGGACTTGAGTGGTGAGAGCAGTATCCCCCGTTTATTTGCCTGTGGCGAGGTATCCTCTACCGGCGTGCACGGAGCTAATCGACTAGCGAGCAATTCCTTATCTGAAGCGATTGTATTTGGACGCAGAATCGTGGATCGTATCCATGCGTTGCCGGCCATCGAAGAACCACTTGGAAGAGATGTGAAATCTCAGAGCATGGAGAATCAGAATATTAGCCGTGCAAAAGAACAGCAACATTCCAAGCCGGTATCGGAAAGACGTTTACGTCTGCAAAAGATGATGGTTCGTCAAGTGGGACTGCGAAGAAACGGAAAGAACTTGCAACAGGCAATGGATAAATTGCAACAGGAGTTGTCTTTTTTTGATCAAAGACTTACCCAAAGAGAAGAACTGGAGTATGCGAACCTTCTGACTTGTGCGTGGCTTGTAACCAGCGGAGCGCTGCACCGTGAGGAGAGCCGAGGAGCACATTACCGTGAGGACTTCCCTGCACGAGACGATATAATATGGCAGAAGCATAGTCTGCAGCAGCGAGAACAAGCGATTGTGGAGGAATGGATGTCATGATACTGAACGGATATAATGAGGAACTAATTGAGACGATCAAAGGCTGGCTGCGCGAGGATGTAGGTGCAGGGGATGTCACAACGAATGTGACCATTCCAGCAGGTAGTGAATCCAAGGCTGTGATTCATGCCAAAGATCATGGAGTCATAGTGGGCATGACGATTGCTGAGCTTGTTTTTCAAGTCGTAGATCCAGAGCTCCGTTATACGGCAAAGGTAAAAGACGGTGATACAGTCACTCCTGGCACCATATTGGCTGAAGTTGAAGGGAGTACACATTCGCTCCTGACTGGGGAACGGCTCGCACTTAATCTGTTACAGCGTATGTCCGGTGTTGCTACCCGAACACGTTCCTACGTAGATGCTCTTGATGGATTGAAGACCAGACTTGTCGATACGCGCAAAACAACACCAGGCCATCGCTTGCTGGAAAAGTATGCTGTACGTGTGGGGGGCGGAGCCAATCACCGGTTTGGACTGTATGATGCCGTTATGATCAAAGACAATCATATTAAAGGTGCAGGTAGCATTACAGAAGCTGTGCAGCGAGCACGGGCAGTTATTCCGCATACGATGACGATTGAAGTTGAAACGGAAAACATTGCTCAAGTACAGGAAGCCTTGCAAGCTGGGTCAGATATCATTATGCTGGATAACATGCGGCCTGATCGGATGCGAGAAGCAGTCGCTCTGATTCGTGAACAGGCTCCGCATGTGAAGATAGAAGCATCCGGCAATGTGTCACTTGAAACGATTCGAGGAATAGCGGAAACGGGTGTGGATGTAATTTCGGTTGGCAGGTTAACCTATTCTTTTGAGAGCCTGGATATCAGCCTGGATTTAAACGAAAAGAAAGAGGGGTGAACCTCCTTGATTCTAGTCGTAGACGTGGGCAATAGTAACATCGTGCTCGGGGTATATCAGGGCCGTGAACTGTTGCATCATTTTCGTCTGAGCACATCTCGTCAGTCCACAGTGGATGAATACGGCGTATTGATTTATAATTTATTTCATATGTCCGGTATTTCTGCCCGAGACATTGAGGGTGTCATTATTTCATCAGTGGTTCCGCCACTGGTGAGTGTCATCGAAACGATGTGTGTGAAATATGTGGGCAAAAAGCCATTGCTGGTTGGGCCCGGTATCAAGACCGGCCTGAATCTACGA
Organism: Paenibacillus cucumis (ex Kampfer et al. 2016); assembly: GCF_019748695.1. Taxonomy (NCBI): domain Bacteria; kingdom Bacillati; phylum Bacillota; class Bacilli; order Caryophanales; family Paenibacillaceae; genus Paenibacillus; species Paenibacillus cucumis (ex Kampfer et al. 2016). The sequence continues at coordinate 51,085 of NZ_JACLIC010000022.1, forward strand.
TATGAGAATCCGCGTGAAGTAGGGGCGGATCGGATCGTGAATGCTGTGGCGGCCGTGGAAAAATACGGCGGCCCGCTTGTGGTCGTTGATTTTGGTACAGCCACGACGTTCGACTGCATTGACGAGAAGGGCCATTACCTTGGCGGTGCGATTGTACCCGGTATTCACATTGCTACCGAAGCTCTTTACGAGCGAGCAGCGAAGCTACCGCGAATTGAGCTGGAGAAGCCGAAGAAGGTGATTGGGCGCAATACCGTGCATGCCATGCAGTCCGGCATCATCTATGGTTATGCTGGCCAAGTGGACGGCATCGTAGAACGAATTCGCGAAGAGATGAAGGCTGAACCTATGGTTATTGCCACAGGAGGTCTTGCTACTCTGATTGCAGAAGAAACCCGTAGCATTGAGAAAGTTGATCCACTGCTTACGCTTGAGGGGCTACGTGTCATCTACGAGCGGAACCGGGAAAGGTAGACATACAAAGGGCGGCATACAGCAGGCTGGGATTACAGCTTAAATGTTGAGCCGTTTTTTTCTGTTAGGATATTAAAATGACACGCCAAAGGAGGCTGAATGACTTGGAAAACAACAACAAACATGACCGGTTGATCCGTGGTACAGCGATGAATGGAAAGGTAAGAGCGTTTGCCGTTCAGACCACAGAACTGGTAGAAGAACTGCGTAGAAGACATGATACGTTTCCCACGGCTACAGCAGCTATGGGGCGTACAGTAACGACAGCAGCCATTATGGGTGCCATGCTTAAAGGTGATGAGAAACTAACTATACAAGTGAACGGAGATGGCCCAATAGGCCAGATCGTAGCGGACGCTAATGCCAAAGGTGAGGTGCGCGGTTATGTTTCCAATCCGCATGTACATCTGCCCAGCAATCGTTTTGGTAAATTGGATGTAGCTGGGGCGGTGGGTACAGAAGGTTTCATAAATATAACGAAGGATCTGGGACTGAAAGACCCGTACCGTGGTAGCATTCCGATTATCTCGGGCGAACTGGGCGAAGACTTTACTTATTATTTTGCTCAGTCAGAACAGACGCCTTCTGCTGTTGGAGTGGGTGTGCTGGTTGATACGGATAACTCGGTTATTGTTTCGGGCGGATTTATTATTCAGCTTCTCCCAGGCCTCACTGATCCCGAGATTACAGAAATCGAGAATGCCATTGGTGCACTGCCTCCGGTGACAACCTTGTTGAACGAAGGACTCGAGCTAGAGGAATTGTTGCGCCGTCTCCTGCCGGATGTGCAGGTCATGGGCGAACTGGATATTCGTTTTAGATGTAGTTGTTCTCGTGAACGTCTGGAACAAACCTTAATCAGTCTAGGCCAGTCCGAGCTGGAGCAATTAATTGAAGAAGAGGGGCAAGCTGAAGTGGTCTGCCAATTCTGTAATGAAGCGTATGATTTTAACAAAGAGCAGCTAGAGGCCATCCTAGAACAAGCCAAGAATTGATCGATGCGGGGACGGGATGAGGTATGACCAGACAGGAAAAAGGATTATGGACGGCGGTCGTTATTTTGACACTTGGCGTGCTCGTGATGGGTACATTCATGGCGATGCAGGTGCTTCATCAGGGGAAAGAAGATGCAGAGACACCTCATGATGCCAACAAGGAAGAGGGAAGTACGGTTGCAACGATTAACGGTGAAGTGATTACGGATAAAGATTGGACAGATGCATTAAAACGACGTTATGGCAGTGAAATCCTGCTGCAGATGTTGAATCGAAAAGCGGTTTATGCTGAAGCCCTTCAACGCAATTTGGTGGTTACTCCGAAAGAGATTGCAAGAGAAATGGCTGGAGCGATGGATGGGTATGATTCAGAGAAGTCATACTATGATGCCATGAAATCACAGCTTGGCCTGTCGAAGCAGGATCTCGAATTAGAGGCAGGTTACCGTCTACTGCTCGAAAAGATTGCTACCGCAGGTATCCAGGTGAAGGATGACGATATTCAAAAATACTGGGTAGAGCATCGAGAAGACTATATCACCCCTGAGAAATATGATCTGTCTATTATTGTGGTAAAAGAAAAGTCTGATTCAGAGGCTATATTGACGGAGCTTCGGAACGGGAAAGATTTCGAAGAAATGGCTCGTTCCGAATCAGAGGATAGTTACTCCCGAGATGCGGGAGGTAAACTAGGGTGGATTGATCAGAACGACCCTTTCCAACCTAAATCCATTTTGCAAAGGGCTGCCAATATGTCAATCGGTGATATTGCTGGTCCAGTGAAAGTTGAGGACGGTTATGCCATCATCAAACTGAATGACAAAGCCGAACGCCAGGAGCAGTCAGCAAAGGAAGTACATGAAGAGATTCGTATGGAGCTGGCCTTAAGTCAGGCTGATCCACTTCCGCAGGTAGAGCAGATGCTGCGCGATAAATACGAGGCTGTGATCATCTCCGAGATTCCTGCCTCCTGAAACGAAGATTGACAATTTTCCTGTCTTATAGAAGTTGCATCTTGATAAAAATACTTTGTCTACGGTCTCAGGGCCCAAGGCAAAGTATTTTTTTGAGTACTCATATTGACAATGGCGTGTAACGTTGATAAGATGAAAATAATCAAAACCTACTCGTTTACTCGGATATAAATACATCATGACATGAGATGCATGAATTCAAATGTTTTTTCAATGTAATAAAGAAACTTTCGGAAAACTCGGCGCTACCTACACCTGTTTGCGTGGTTCTTTATGCAGAAAGGATCGGATAACCACCGGATTTCCGCAGTTCTTCATAAACATCCAGAGGCTGACTTGCAGAAACCGCATAAGTTTACAGGAGTTAAGTACCATTTATACCATTAAGGAGGGCATTCATATGGCTAAAGTAGTTAATAACGTAACTGAACTCATCGGAGGTACTCCGCTTGTTCGTTTGAACAATATCGTACCTGAAGGTAGTGCTGAAGTATTGGTGAAGCTGGAATACCAGAACCCAGGATCAAGTGTTAAAGATCGGATCGCAGTTAGCATTGTTGAAGAAGCGGAAAAAGAAGGCAAGCTGAAACCGGGTGGTACGATCATTGAGGCAACAAGCGGTAACACGGGGATCGGCCTCGCGATGGTTGCTGCTGCTAAAGGCTACAAGTCTGTTATTGTAATGCCTGAGACGATGAGCTTGGAGCGTCGTAACCTGCTTCGTGCTTATGGTGCTGAGCTTGTACTTACACCTGGAGCAGAAGGAATGAATGGTGCAGTCAAAAAAGCCGAAGAGTTGTTGAAAGAAAACCCGTCCTACTTCATGGCGGAGCAGTTCAAAAACAAAGCAAATGTGAAGATTCACCGCGAAACGACTGGTCCTGAAATCGTTGAAGCGATCCAGTCTGTAGGCGGCACGCTTGATGCATTTGTTGCGGGCATCGGTACTGGCGGAACAATCACAGGTACAGGTGAAGTGTTGAAAGAAGCGTTCCCTGGAATCAAAATTGTGGCTGTAGAGCCGGCAGCATCACCAATTCTGGCTGGTGGCAAACCGGGTCCTCACAAAATTCAGGGAATTGGAGCAAACTTTATTCCTGAAATTTTGGATCAAGAAGTATATGACGAGATCATTCACATCGAGAATGATGATGCATTTGAAACGGCTCGTGCTGTTGCAAAAGAAGAGGGTATTCTGTCCGGTATTTCATCCGGTGCAGCGATTCGCGCAGGACTTCAAGTAGCCAAACAACTGGGTGCAGGTAAACGCGTTGTCGTTATCGTGCCAAGTAATGGCGAACGTTATCTGAGCACACCGCTTTACAATTTCGAGGCGTAATTCAGACATAGGACCTATCTTTTACCGGATAAGCTTAATGTTTCTGAACAGTTTATATCAATCCTTCCTGCCCTGACGGGTAGGGAGGATTTTTTGCGTAATGCTTTTAAAAGCAACGGCGCTTTAGTATACTATCAAACAATAAGAACTATATAAGTTGAACACTCGGTTGCACAACTTATATAGTGACACAGGAAAGGGCGGCGGGCCGCAGTGACACATCTGATGACAACATACGCCGACTGGGAAGCATGGGCTGGACAAGGCTGGACAATGTTACCATATATAACGAAGTCGGATGAGGGACCGTATCATGGTGGTTTACCGCTAACGTGGGAGGCAGCGTGGCAGCAAGCATCTCCTAACGCAATTGTGCTGGAGAATGGTAAAGGCGGAAGGTATACTTTCCTCGGCTTAAATCCGGTATCCATCGTTTCCGGCAAAGGACAGGAAGCCACAATTCATGACGTGTTCCAAGGAACAAGTCGAACAGATCAGGGCAATCCGCTGGATGTGCTAAAACGGTGGACATCACCTTACCGAGCACCCAAGGTTGACGGAGCACCAGATTTTGCAGGCGGTTGCGCCGGATACCTCAGCTATGATGTAGCCAGATCACTGGAGAAACTGCCAACGATTGCTGAGGATAATCCCACACTTCCAGATTACTGGTGGATGCGCTTTGAGGAAATATGGGCATACGACCATGAGCAGCAGGCTCTTTTCTGTATGGTGCATCTGGAAGTGAGTGCTGAACAGCAGGAACAGGCCAATCTACAGAGTCTCTATGCTGCGGCTGGGAAACGTGCGGTAGCCATGCAGCAACGCTGGCTTCATATCATGGGTTTCGCTCAGGCAGAGGAGCAACAGCAAGCGTTAGAGCTCCGTCACAGGCGGGTTCATCTTGCCCTACGCACAGAAGAATCCGAACGGGAAACAGAGGGATGGAGGACGTCCTTCCCACAAAAGGATTTTGAACAAGCTGTTCTTCAGGTACAGGAGTATATCAGGCAAGGCGATGTATTTCAGGTTAATCTGTCCCTGCGACATGAAAAGCAGCTCCAATCCAGTAGCGAGCATATCTATGAATGGCTGCGTATCGTGAACCCGTCACCCTATATGGGAATGCTTCGCAGTCCCGAATTCCAACTGGTCAGTGGATCGCCAGAATTGCTCGTCAAAGTGGAGAACGGCAAAGTGAGTGCGCGGCCCATCGCAGGAACACGAAGAAGAGGACGAGATGAAGCAGAGGATCAGGCGATGGCAGATGAGTTGCTTGGCAGTGAGAAGGAGCGAGCCGAGCATATTATGCTGGTTGATCTGGAGCGCAATGATATCGGGCGAATTGCTGCGTATGGATCGGTTCATGTTCCTGAATTAATGACAATCGAGAAATATTCGCATGTTATGCACCTGGTTTCACAGGTGGAAGGCAAGCTGGCGGAAGGATTAACTGTGTTTGATGTCATTGCCGCAACGTTTCCTGGCGGAACGATAACGGGTGCTCCGAAAGTACGCACGATGGAGATTATCGAAGAGCTTGAGCCAGTACGACGGGGGCCATATACAGGGTCAATCGGATGGATAGACTACAGTGGCAATATGGAGCTGAATATCGTTATACGCACTCTTGCGATTAAGGATGGGACGGGGTATGTGCAGGCTGGTGCAGGTATTGTCATTGATTCCGATCCATATCGCGAGTACAAGGAGTGTTCCAACAAGGCTAGAGCAATGATGCGAGCTGTGAACTACAGTGAACGAGTGGAGGCTGACACAGCGCAGGCATCAGCAGGAGAACCCCAACGCGAGCAGAAACACACGAACAGAACAGAATGAAGCAATGAAATGGAATAAGTTAAAATAAACAAGGCATCCGCCGTAATCTGCGGTGGAATATGAGGAGGAGCAGACCTATGATTCTGGTTATCGACAATTACGATTCCTTTACCTACAACCTGGTCCAATATCTGGGTGAATTGGGGGAGACGGTGGAAGTTCGCCGCAATGACGAGATTGATCTGGCAGGTATTGAAGCACTGGCACCGGATCATATTCTGATCTCTCCAGGTCCATGTACACCGAATGAAGCGGGGATCAGCTTGGCAGTTATCGAACATTTCAAAGGAAGCATACCCATCTTTGGCGTCTGTCTTGGACATCAGGCGATCGGGCAGGCGTTTGGAGGCAATGTCATTCGAGCGGATCGGATGATGCACGGCAAAACATCGGAGATGCATCACCAGGGTACATCGGTATTTACGGGGCTGCCTTCTCCGTTTACGGCAACTCGGTATCATTCATTGATCGTGGAACGTAGTAGTCTGCCGGATTGTCTGGAGATTACAGCGGAAACAGCTGAAGGAGAGATTATGGGTCTGCGTCACAAAACGTATGCGATTGAAGGGGTACAGTTCCACCCGGAATCCATCATTACAGATCATGGTCATCAGATGCTTCGCAATTTCCTAGCACAGCAAAAAGCGAACGTATAATATGCAATATGCCGCGATTAACGGGGAACTGGTTCAACTGGCGTCCGCTGTGGTTCCTGTAACGGATCACGGCTTTTTGTACGGACTTGGTATGTTCGAGACCTTTCGAACATACCAAGGAGTACCCTACCTTCTGGAAAGGCATCTGGAGCGCATGGCTTCAGGCTGTGAAGAGTTGGGCATTCCTTTTACAGTGACAGCAGAGGAAGTCAAAGACTGGATATCCCGTCTGATGCAGGGAAACGAACTTAAGGATGCGTACGTGCGTTATACAGTATCTGCTGGTGAAGCGCCGCTTGGACTACCTTCGGGGAATTATACAGACCCCACACATATCGTACTGGCAAAATCATTACCTGACCCTTTTCCTACTCTGTATGAAAGGGGCAAAATGCTACAACGTCTATCTACACCTCGTAATACACCGGAAAGCCAAATCAGATTCAAGTCGCTTCATTACATGAACAGTATCTTGGCGAAACGTGAATTAAACAGTTATGGCGGGCAAGACCAGCGATTACTGAGCGCAGAAGGATTACAACTTACGCGCGACGATTATGTTGCGGAGGGCATTGTCAGCAATATATTTTGGGTGCGAGAGAAAGTTCTCTACACCCCTTCGTTGTCAACAGGCATTCTTCCAGGGATCACTAGAGCGGTAGTGATGGAGATTGCTGCAGATCAAGGCATCGCTTGCGTAGAGGTGCAGGCACTATGGGAAGATCTACAGCAAGCAGATGAAATTTTTCTGACGGGTTCCGTAGCCGAGCTCGTGCCGGTGACGACGTTGCGGGATCTGAGCGGCACTGAAACAGATATCAGCAATGGACGGATTGGTCCGGTAACGGCAGTACTGCTGCGTATGTACCGGGAGAAAGCGGGGTATACTTCATGACACTTACACCGGTCATCTATGAACGGAAATATGAATGGGGACCAGCTTCAATTACACTGGGCTCCCGAACGCAGATTATGGGCATTTTGAATGTCACGCCAGATTCGTTCTCAGATGGTGGGCGCTACAATAATGTGGAGCGGGCAGTAGCCCATGCGAAACAAATGATGGAGGACGGTGCGGATCTGATTGATATCGGTGGAGAATCCACCCGTCCAGGATCAGAGGTGGTTGGCGCAGATGAAGAACTTCATCGAATTATTCCGGTGATCGAAGCCTTGCGTGCAGAGGCGCCGCATATTCCGATCTCCGTGGATACATACAAGGCGGACGTTGCGCGCCAAGCCATTCTGGCAGGAGCCCATATCATCAACGATGTATGGGGGGCCAAGGCCGACCCGGATATGGCGCGGACTGCTGCTGAGCTGGGTTGCCCGATTATTCTGATGCATAACCAGCAGACAAGAGACTACACCGATTACCTGCTTGATGTTGTGCGTGATGTGCAGGACAGCGTGCGACTTGCACTTGCAGCGGGCGTAGAGGAGAGTCAGATTATACTGGACCCAGGGATTGGTTTTGTGAAGGACCTCTCGGAGAACCTGGAGTTGATGTCTTCTCTCGGTCTGTTAAACGAGTTGGGGTATCCCGTGCTGCTTGCTACATCCCGCAAAAGATTCATCCAGCACACGCTGGATGTAGGTGCTGACGATGCGCTGGAAGGTACGGCAGCAACGGTTGCATTTGGCATTGCCCAAGGCTGCCAGTTGGTACGGGTTCATGATGTGAAGCCAATCCGGCGGACGGCGGACATGTGTGATGCGATGTTATATCGTTCTCCGGGCTTACGGAGAAGATCGTAATAGAGGGCCTTCACGGCCCCTCATGTTGAAGCGAAGCGTTTTGATATAGAAAGTATTTGAATAGAAGGCAGGGGAACTTGATGGACAGAATGGTATTGCACCGCATGGAGTATTACGGGTATCACGGTGTGTTTGCAGAAGAACGAAAGCTAGGTCAGCGGTATTACATTGATCTGGAGATCGATATGGATCTGGGTGAGGCTGGGCGTAACGATGATCTGACCAAAACGATTAATTACGCAGAGATTCATGAGCTGGTGAAGCAGATCGTCGAAAATAAATCATTCCAGTTAATTGAAGCGTTGGGTGAACATATTGCATCTTCTTTACTAGACACTTATACTATTATCAATGCATTGACAGTCAAGGTGACGAAGCCGCACCCGCCATTTGATATTCATTTTGGAGGCGTAACGGTAGAGCTTCGCCGCTCAAGAAAGTGAGAACCGATCATGATTGCACATTCGACCTCTGAATCCTCAGAGGCTTATATTGCTTTAGGGGCTAATTTGGGTAATCGGGAGCAGACGCTGCTTGAAGCGTTAACGCTTCTGAATGAACATCCTCATATATCTGTGCTGCGCTGCTCTGCACTATATGAGACAGAGCCGGTAGGATATGTGGATCAGCCTGCGTTTTTGAATATGGCTGCTATGGTCAGTACAAATCTGACGCCGGAGCTTTTGCTCGCCGAATTGCTCAGTGTAGAGAATCAACTTGGACGGGTTAGGGATATTCGCTGGGGCCCGCGTACGGTGGATCTGGATCTGCTCTGGATGCATGGAGAGACGCGAGATACCGAACTGCTTCAACTGCCGCATCCCCGTATGGGAGAGCGGGCTTTTGTACTGGTGCCGCTGTCGGACATCGTACCGCAGAACGAGGCATCAGGTCTGCATACCTTTGTACACGCATCGTTGTCTGTACTGGATGGAAAGGATGGAATACAGCGTTGGAAAACATGCAATTGGCCAACCGAATCCGGGCGTTCCGGAAGCTGAAAGGGTTAACCCAGCATGAGCTTGCGGCCGAGACAGGTATATCTTTGGCTATTCTGGGGACGATTGAACGTGGAAATCGGAAAGTTACACCACAGGAACTAAGTAAGATAGCGGGTGTGCTCGCGATTAGTATCGAGGAATTACAAGGGAAATAATGAACGGCGGATAACGAAGAACGGATAAAGAGGTGAAACAGCAAGCATGCTTAAGATTGGTAATATTGAAATGAAGAATCAGGTTGTTCTTGCACCTATGGCTGGTGTGTGTAATCCTGCTTTTCGCCTGATCGCCAAAGAGTTTGGTACGGGCCTTGTCTGCGCTGAGATGGTGAGTGGTAAAGCCATTGTGCATGGCAACCAGCGGACACGCGAGATGTTATTTGTGGATGAACGTGAGAAACCGCTCAGTCTGCAGATTTGGGGAGGCGACCGGGAATCACTTGTCGAGGCAGCTAGAATCGTAGATAAGGAAACCAATGCAGATATCATTGATATTAACATGGGGTGTCCTGTTCCGAAGGTAACGAAGTGTGATGCAGGTGCACGCTGGTTGCTGGACCCGAACAAGATCTATGAGATGGTATCGGCTGTTGTAGAAGCTGTTGAGAAACCAGTCACCGTTAAAATGCGGATCGGTTGGGACAACGAACACATCTATGTGGTAGAGAACGCTCTTGCGGTGGAACGAGCTGGCGGAAGTGCTGTCAGCGTGCATGGACGGACAAGAGAACAACTCTACACAGGTACAGCGGATTGGTCACATATCAAAAATGTCAAAGAAGCAGTCTCTATTCCTGTCATCGGTAATGGCGACGTATCTTCACCGGAAGATGCACGCCGTATGCTCGATGAGACCGGCTGTGACGGAGTAATGATTGGGCGCGCTGCTTTGGGTAATCCATGGATGTTATATCGCACAATTCAGTACCTGAGTTCAGGCCAGCTTCCCCCTGACCCGAATGCGGAGGAGAAAATCCGCGTAGCTGTTTTGCATATGGATCGACTAATTGCACTCAAAAATGAGACAGTCGCTGTACGCGAAATGCGTAAACATCTGGCTTGGTACTTGAAGGGATTAAAAGGATCGGCCCGGATTAAGGATGTTATTATGGAAGGAACCAAGCGAGACGAAATGGTGGGCATTCTGGAGAACTTTGTGGAGCAGTTGAAAATGGAAGGAAATCTGGAGTCTGAACCGGTAATTGCGGGTAATGCCTCTTAATTAAGAGGTGTGTTGTAAAACGTTTACAGCCGCAGGGGATGTAACATTGACTTTTCGAGATCGTTCACCTATAATTTCTCAGTATAAATTCGCCATGTGCGTTTACTAAGTATAGTGCATCAGGAGGAATATTCTATTTCTCTGGAGAACTTCATATAGTTTTGAAGATGTATGCGGGCGGAGTTCTGTCATCAGCACTGATTCCGTTGCCGTACAATCAAATTATTCCCATGACAGGAGAATCGGTTGAGATGAGCGACAAGGAAGTTATCCTTACACCAGAAGGACTCAAGAAGCTGGAAGAAGAACTGGAAACACTGAAGTCAGTGAAGCGCCGCGAAGTGGCTGAACGGATCAAAGTAGCTATCGGCTATGGTGATATCAGCGAGAACTCCGAATACGAAGATGCGAAAAATGAGCAAGCTTTTATTGAAGGACGTATCATCACACTCGAGAAGCTGTTGCGTAACGCACGAATTATCAACAGCGACGAAATCGATACCGATTCCGTAAGTGTGGGTGCAACCGTAACTGTAGAGGATTTGGAATTCGGCGATATCACAGAATATACGATTGTAGGTACAGCGGAATCCAATCCGCTTCAGAACAAGATTTCCAATGAAAGTCCTGTAGGTAAAGCTATTTTGGGCAAGAAAAAAGGCACAGTGGTTGATGTAAGTGTGCCTGCTGGCGTAATTCAATATAAAATTGTAGATATTAAAAAGCTGTAGTAACGAAGCAGTCAGGCGTAGTAGACAAAAGCTTCCTTAGGGAAGCTTTTTTCAACATTACGGACAAGCCTCACGCACAGGCTGCAATGTAAATAAGGAGATGAATACAGATCATGACGGATGAAGTCTTGAATCAGGAAACCGAACTTAGCGAGCTGTTACAGATTCGCCGCGACAAATTGGACGAGCTCCGCAACTTGGGAATCGACCCTTTTGGCCAAAAATACGTACGTACCGAAGAAGCCGGCTCCATTCTGAAGAAGTATGAAGAACTGACCAAGGAAGAGCTGGAAGAGAAGCACATCGAAGTCAGTATTGCCGGACGGATTATGGCGAAGCGGGGCATGGGTAAAGCAAGCTTTGCACATATTCAGGACCTGAGCGGCCGAATCCAGATCTATGTTCGTCAGGATAGCGTACCTGAGGACAAGTTTGCGGCATTCAGCCTGCTTGATCTCGGGGATATCGTTGGGGTAACTGGCGTTGTCTTCAAAACCAAAACGGGTGAGACTTCCGTTAAAGTAAAAGACCTGGAAGTGTTGTCGAAATCTCTTTATCCACTCCCGGATAAATACCATGGTTTGACTGACGTTGAACTGCGTTATCGCCAGCGTTATGTAGACCTGATCATGAACCCTGATGTGCAGCAGACCTTCATTATGCGTTCCAAAATCATTCAATCCATGCGTCGTTACCTCGACTCCCATGGTTATCTGGAAGTGGAGACACCGACATTGCATACAATCGCAGGTGGTGCGGCGGCTCGTCCGTTTATTACTCATCACAATGCGCTTGATATGGAACTGTACATGCGGATCGCGATTGAACTTCACTTGAAACGTCTGATTGTCGGCGGTCTGGAAAAAGTATATGAGATTGGCCGCGTATACCGGAACGAAGGTATGTCTACACGTCACAATCCGGAATTTACGATGATTGAGTTGTATGAGGCTTATGCGGATTACAAGGATATCATGGCTTTAACTGAAAACCTGGTTGCTCACATCGCACAGGAAGTATTGGGTAAACAAGTTATCCAATATGGAGATCATGAAGTGAATCTTAAGCCGCAATGGCGCCGTGTGACCATGGTGGATGCGGTTAAGGAAGTTGTCGGTGTAGACTTCTCCGTTCATATGACGGATGAGGAAGCGCACAGCTTGGCGAAACAGCATAACGTAAAAGTTGAACCACATATGACATTTGGTCACATCCTGAACGCCTTCTTCGAAGAGTTTGTTGAAGAAACGTTGATTCAGCCAACGTTCATTATGGGACATCCGCTTGAAATCTCGCCACTGGCGAAGAAAAGCGATGCAGATCCACGTTTCACGGATCGCTTCGAGTTGTTTATCGTTGGACGTGAGCATGCCAATGCCTTCACCGAGCTGAATGATCCAATTGATCAGCGTCAGCGTTTTGAAGCTCAGATGTTGGAGAAAGAGCACGGTAATGATGAGGCTCATGAGATGGATGACGATTTCATCCGTGCACTTGAATATGGTATGCCACCAACAGGTGGTCTGGGAATCGGTATCGATCGTCTGATCATGTTGTTGACCAATTCACCGTCCATCCGTGACGTACTGCTCTTCCCGCATATGCGTCCACGTACACAAGAGTAAATAAGGAACGTATCTTTCGTTCATAATAGAAGAGGAACCTGCCACTTGCTTCAAGCTGGGGCAAGTTCCTCTTTGGGTTTACATAGGCAACTCATTCAGACGTGCTACGGGTCACAAGTTGCTCCTATTTTTATTTTGGTTAAAAGAGGTGCCCTTCATGAAGTTCAGGCTTCAGATCGCCAGGTTCATATCTCCTCCGTTAATATTGGTTGGAGGTTTCTTGCTAATTATCTCTATTGGGACCGTTTTGTTGATGTTGCCGTTTTCTAATCAGAGTGGCACACATCTAGCCTTTATTGATGCTTTATTCACAGCTACATCAGCGGCATGTGTGACTGGGCTAGTTGTGGTGGATGTAGGAATAACTTTCAATTTGTTTGGTCAGATTGTCATCATGATCCTAATGCAACTTGGCGGGCTCGGTTTCATGACCATGGCCACATTGTTTGCACTTGTGCTGGGCAAACGCATATCTCTTAAAGACAGGTTGCTACTGAAAGAGGCTATTAATGCGGACAGTATGGAGGGAATTGTACGGATTATCCGCAAGGTTCTGATCTTTTCATTCACTATTGAAGGGGTAGCTGCGGTCATTCTGGCTTTACGCTGGGCAACGGAGATGCCTTTTATGCAGGCCGTATACTACGGCATATTTCATTCCGTTTCCTTGTTTAACAATGGTGGGTTTGATCTGTTTGGCAACAGTTTTCAATATTATACCGGAGACTGGATTTTTAACATTACTGCTTCGATTCTCGTGATATCTGGTGGACTTGGTTTTGTTGTGTTGAATGACCTGTTTGAATATCGCAAACGCCGCCGGTTATCTTTGCAATCGAAATTGGTGCTGTCCGTGTCAGGTGCGTTGATCGGTATAGGTGCAATGGTGTTGTTTATTTTCGAATTCACCAACAGTCACACGCTTGGTTCACTAACTTGGAGCGAGAAGATCTACGCATCGTTCTTTCAGTCTGTCTCAACGCGTTCTTCCGGGACAAGTACGATTGACATTACGCAGATGCGACAAGCGACTCAGTTTTTCTTTATTTTGCTCATGTTTATTGGCGCTTCTCCAGGTTCGACAGGTGGAGGGATTAAAACAACCACGTTTCTGATCATGATTGGTGCTGTATATGCCATGATTCGGGGCAACAAGGACATTGTTTTTTTTCGTCAACGTGTACCTAAAGATCTGCTTATGAGAGCCCTGACGATCATTATGGTTTCCCTCAGTATCTTCATGATTGTAGTGATGCTGTTACTTACAACCGAAGATGCACCATTCCTTTCCCTCATGTTTGAGGCTGCATCTGCTATTGGTACGGTGGGGCTGTCGGTGGGCGTAACCCATGAGATGACCAATTGGGGCAAAATCATTATTACCTTCACCATGTTTGTTGGTCGGATTGGGCCGCTAACGATTGCGTATGCACTTCGTCCCCGTAAAGAGAAGAAATTGTATCGCCATCCAGAAGGCCGGATCATTATTGGATAAAACAAAAAACGCAGACATTCGATATCTACCCCTATGAGTAAAAATGGAGTGGCATTGAATGTACTGCGTTTTTTATGTTGCGCTCTAAGGACATAGAGAGGCCAGATGTAAGGTGAGAGCGTTGTCCATAAGTTGGCCGTTTATCTGATCGGGTCTAAGCACGGCATGGATAGCCAAGCCGTCAATGAGAGCATATAGTCTCTCGATCTCAAGTTCCTGATTTAGATCTGGTCTGAAGATGCCGAGCTTCACCAGCGAAGTAATAACGATCTCGACAGCTCGTCTAATATCATTATATACAGTGTCAGCCAGTTTCTTAAGTGCAGGATCCGTTTTGGATTTGGCAGTAAAAGCGTACCACACCTCCATTTCAGCCATTTTCTCATCCGTATTGGGTATGAATTCAAGCAGTAACTGTTTCATATGTTCCATCGGAGGCCCGTCGAAAGACATACTTTGAATCCGGGCAGTCACCCGTTCCGAAACCAAATTCATTGCATATAACAGAAGCTCCGATTGAGTGGAAAAATAGTGGCGCATGGATCCGACCGAGATTCCAGCTTCCTCAGCGATATTTCGAACAGAAGCTTGTTCCATACCATTTTTCCGGATAATACGCCAAGCGGCCTCGGCTACGAGCAAGCGCTGTTTGTCATGATCAACGATTTTAGGCATGTCATGATTATAACACCATTGATTATTATGGTACAAAAGTGTTAAATTAATTATAATACAGTCGTATTATATAAAAGGGGTGTAATTATGGTTGCTTATTTCATTATTGCCTGTGAGATTGCATTTTGGATATTTGTCGCGGCAGGGCTAAGTGTTCGGTATATGCTGGGTAAGAAGCGATTGGGATTGGCTTTGCTTGCCGCCACACCAATTGTTGATGTTTTGTTGCTCGTAGCTACTGTAGTAGATCTTCAACGCGGAGCAACAGCAAGTATGGTTCATGGTATAGCGGCTATCTATATTGGAGTAAGCATTGCTTTTGGACATCAAATGATCGCTTGGGCTGATGGTTACTTTCAATACTGGTTTAGAGGGGGAGAGAATCCTAGGCGGAATAAGTTATATGGAAGAGAACATGCAAGGAACGAGCGTATAGGGTGGGTCAGACATCTTTTGGCTTGGAGTATTGGAAGTGCGCTTTTGTATATTATGATATGGTGGATTGGTGATCCAGCTCGAACAGAGGTGTTTTCAGGTCTAATCCGAGTATGGGCAATAGTGCTGGGGATTGATCTCGTGATAAGTATTAGTTATAGCTTTTGGCCGAGGAAAGCTCCTGCTAAAAATATAGGTTAACGGTTCAGATTGTCTTATGAAATGATCAAGTTCTTGATAAAAGTGAAAAAAAGCTTGCAATCAAAAATCATACATGGTATATTCTAATTCCGGCCAAGAAAACACAGTTTACACGGTGCGGTAAGCCAATAAAAATAAGCTTCGAAAGAAACTTGAAAAAAGAGCTTGCAAAGTTGGTTCGGAAATGATATGATATAAAAGTTACTGAAGCGAATGAGTGACAGTGACTGAATATGTTTGATCTTTGAAAACTGAACAACGAGTGA